>DATLWH010000858.1:0-3213 GCA_035576505.1 Thermoanaerobaculia bacterium
GATCGAGAAGACCGCCGCGGCTGAAGTGCCACTGCGCAATGGCGGTGCCGACCTTCGTCGTCATGCGGCCGAGGTCGAGCACGTTCTCTCCGCCCACGCGAATATGTCCGTTGCTCCGCAGACTGGCGTACGCGAAGTCAGTCGAGAGATGACCGAACCAGAAATGGTTGTAGCTGGCACTGTAACCGTGGCCGCTGCTGAACTTCACATCCGAGCCATCCGCGCTGGTCGTGCTCAGGTGCGCGCTCGAATACCCGACGCCGATATCATTCGACTGGGCGAGAAGAGGAACCGAGAGGAAGGCCATACCGAGGGCTAGAAGATAACCGGATCGCATGCTGTCTCCTTCGAAGCGCGCCATTCTATGACGACTGACCTGATGTTCAGGCTATTTGAGAACCACGCGTTGCGAGGGTATACCATCACTTCTTGAGACCTAAGGAGACTTGGCCAATGAAACGTTTCATCATCGCGGCACTTCTTCTCGCCGCCTCCTCCGCCATCGCGCAGCAGAACATGCCCAATGGTCACTTCGCGAAGCTCACGGGAATGCTTCAACCGGGAATGGTTACGCGCGAAGCGAACGGAATCCCTCACGTCTTCGCGTTCAACAAGCACGACCTGCTGTTCCTCAACGGCTGGCTGCATGCGCAAGACCGGTTCTTCCAGATGGACATGAACCGTCGCCAGGCCAGCGGCACCATGGCCGAGGTCCTCGGCTCGGCGGCGTTGGCGACCGATATCCAGTTGCGCACGCTCGGATTGCGCCGGGCCGCGGAGGCCACACTGCCGACGATCTCCGCGGATGCGAAGGCCGCGCTCCAGGCGTACGCGGACGGCGTCAACGCGTACATCTCCACCCATGCCCTTCCAGCGGAGTACGGGCTGCTGTCGATCTCGAAGACAGATCCGTGGACGCCGGCCGATTCGCTGGCCGCCGCCAAGCTGATCGCGTTTGGTCTTTCGTTCGACAACGACACGGACGCCACCGTCGCTCTCCTCACGTACCAGGGAGTCGGAAAAGTGGTCGGCTTCGACGGGACGAAACTCTTCTACGACGTGAACCGACTCGCCCCCTTCACGAGCGCGGCCACGATTCCCGACGCCACCGGAACCGGCGCCTCGCTGCCGATCAAAGCCAACGGTGACGGCGTTCCGGACTGGCTCCTCAACGCGGACGCGAGCTACCTCCGGCCGGAGACGATCGAGATGGCGAAGCAGTACGTGGAGAGCATTCGCGGCATCCCCATCCTCGAGGGGTCGATCGACGCGGAGAAGCACGCCGGATCGAACGAGTGGGCGATCTCACCGAAGAACTCCTCCACCGGAAACGCGCTCCTGTCGAACGATCCGCATCTGTCTCTGTCCGCGCCGTCCACCTTTTATCCGATCTCTCTTCACGCCGGGGCCACCAACGTGGCCGGCATGGGTTTCCCCGGCGCACCGTTCGTCATCCAGGGACAGAACCAGCGCATCGCCTGGGGCTCGACGGTGCACCCGATGGACGTGACGGACTGGTATCAGGAGGCGGTGGTTGCCGATCCGGCATCGCCCAGCGGACTGTCGTCGATCTACAAAGGTGCGAAAGAGCCGATCATCCCAATCCCTCAGACCTTCCGCGTGAACAATTCCGGAACCCTCACGGTGGTGGCGCCGTCTGCTTCCGTGCCTCCCGCGGTTCTGATCGTGCCGCGGCACGGGCCGATCGTTTCTCTCACCGCGCCCACCGCCACAAATCCCACGGGCTCCGCCATCTCCGTCCAATACGTCGGCTTCTATCCGACACACGAACTGGAAGCGTTCATGCTGGCCGACGACGCGCAGAACGTCGACCAGTTCAAAGCGGCGCTGCAGTATTTCGATGTCGGCTCGCAGAACTTCGCCTACGCCGACGTCGACGGCAACATCGCCTACTTCACCAGCGGCGAGATGCCCATCCGCGAAGACTTGCAGGCCGGCACGGTCAACGGCCTGCCGCCGTTCTTCATCCGCAACGGCACGGGCGGCAACGAGTGGCTGGCCGTGCAGCACCCGCAGCCGCAGCAGGCGACTCCTTTCGAGATCCTCCCCTACTCCGAGATGCCGCAGGTCCTGAATCCGTCGAACGGGTTCTTCGTCAACGCGAACAACGATCCCATCGGACAGTCGCTGGACAACGACCCGCTGAACCTGACCCGGCCCGGCGGCGGCATCTACTATCTCAATCCCTCCTACGACGGTTACCGCGCCGGCCGGATCACGCAGATGGTCCGGCAGAAACTCGCCGGCGGCGGGAAGATCTCGCCGACCGACATGAAGCAGATGCAGGGCGACACCGTGCTGGTCGACGCCGAAGTCTTCGTGCCCTACATCCTCAAGGCCATTGCCAACGCGAAGGTCGCCGGCGCCAATCCGACACTGGCCGCTCTCGGCAGCAGCCCGGCCGTGCAAGCCGCCGGAGCGCTGCTCACCGGGTGGGACTTCAGCACGCCCACAGGACTGGACACCGGCTACGACGCCACCTGGGTGCGAGCGCCAGGCTCCGCGCCGTCACAGACACAGATCAACAACAGCGCCGCGGCCACGATCTACTCGATGTGGCGCAGCCGCTTCCTGGCAAACACGATCGACACCGTCCTCAACACCCTGCACGCGCCACTTCCCGGTGCGGCGCAGGAGCTTTCGGCACTGCGCTTCCAGCTCGACAACTACGCCACCACGGGAGGCAGCGGCACATCCGGTGTCAACTTCTTCAACGTGCCTGGGGTGTCCGATCCTGCCGCGCGCCGCGACATCCTGATTCTCAAGAGCGTCGCCGATGCCTTGACGCTGCTTCAGAGCAACGAGTTCGCGCCGGCGTTCAACAATTCGACGAACCCGACCGACTACCGCTGGGGCAAGCTCCACCGGATCGTCTTCGCGCACATCACAGGGCTCAACATCCTCTCGCCTGGCGCGCCATTCGGACCGCTGCCACTCCCGTCCCTGCTGAACCTGCCGGGTGTGTCGCGTCAGGGCGGCTTCGAAACGGTCGATGCGGCCACGCACAACGCCCGGGCATCGACGCTGAACGGCTTCATGTTCGGCAGCGGACCGAATCGGCGCTATGTCGGAGATTTCGCCAAGAGTGGGATCATCGGCCAGTCGGCACTTCCGGGCGGCGTCAGCGGCGATCCCGGCAGTCCGTTCTACACGAACCTGTTGATGCTCTGGCTTGTGAACGATACCTTCCCG
>DATLWH010000859.1:0-2501 GCA_035576505.1 Thermoanaerobaculia bacterium
CGGAGGCCGTTAACTGCCTGTCGGAGGCCGTTAACTGCTTGTTGGAGGCCGTTAACTGCCTGTCGGAGGCCGTTAACTGCCTGTCGGAGGCCGTTAACTGCCTCGCGGAGTCCGTTAACGACCTATCTAAACGAAAACTAAACAGCCACCCACGCTCCGCCGCGCGCGTTCGATGCGCGCGCGGCGTCGAGCACTCGTTGTTGCGCCAGGCCGTCCTCGAACGTGGCGGCATCGGCCAGCGCATTACGGTCGCCGTTGTCGAGCGCCTCCCGGAGAGCGCGGCCGAGGTGAAACGTGCCGCTGCCGAAGGCGCCGCCGGCGGAGTTGCCGCGCCGGTCGGAGCGTCCGGCGCTGGTGGCGACGGTGAACGGCTCGCCGCGCATGGCGGTGAGCAGCTCTTCGCCGACGAGGCGCATCGCCCCTTCTTCGCCGTGGATCGTGAACGTGGTCGGTTCGTCGGGACCGGAGGAAACGGCGCTGAGTACCATCGCCGCGATGGCGCCTCCGGCTACGAGCTCGCGCGGCAGAACGTTCGGAGCGCAACCGTTGGCCGAGCCTTGGGCAACCGACGCTGCCGGCCGTGCCGGCCCGGCGAGGCGGAGGTGGACGGCGGCGAAGTCGTCGGAGGTGACGCGCCGCTTCTCCTTCTCGAAGGGCCTCTCGCTGATGATGGTCTGCAGCGTGGCCTGCACTGCCTCGATCTCCATGCCCAGGAAGCGAAGCGTGTCGACGAGATGCGAGCCGACCGCGCCCCAGATCCCTCCGCCCTGGCCGGCGTCGCTCCACCAGTTCCAGCCCCTCGTTCGGTCGCCTCGGCCCGGACTGGCGTAGCGCACCTCGACGTAGCGAATTCCGCCAAGATCGCCTATCCGATCACGCGCCGCACGGAACGACGGGAGGAAGCGCAACTCGTGGTCGATCAGTGCAAGCCGGTCGGGATGTTTGTGTGCGGCGGCGACGAGCTGTTCGGCCTCGGCGACGTTGAGCGCTGTCGGCTTCTCGCAGAGCACGTGCTTGCCGGCGCCGATTCCGGCCGCAGCCATCGCCAGGTGCTCCGAGGGTGGTGTGACGATCGTGACGAGATCGACGTTCGCGTCGATCAGTGCCCGCCAGTCGTCAAATGGTTCGATGCCGAGCTCACCTGCCACGCGGCGCGTCCGTTCGGCGTTGTGCCCGGCGATGGCTACGACCTCGAGTCCCGCTTCGCGAAACGCCGGGACCTGCACCCGTGCGCCCCATCCGGTGCCGATGATTCCAACGCGAGCCATGCGGCGTTACGTTGCTTCCGCGGCCAGAGGCGTGCCGAGTCCGCAGAAAAGGCCGACCAGGTCGAGCAGCTCGGCCACGTGGAACGGCTTCTCGAGGATCACAGCGGGCTTGAGATCCTCATCGGAGGCTTCCAGCTTGTAGGCGGAGATGATGATGACCGGCGACTCTTTGCGGCATCCGCGAAACCAGCGCAACCACTCCCGGCCGTCCATGCGCGGCATGGCAAGGTCGAGGATGACCAGAAGGATGTCGGGATTCTGCTCGACGAGGGGGATCGCGTCCTGTCCATCGGACGCGGTCAGGACCTGAAATCCGTAAGGCAGCAGGAGATCGCGATACGAGGCGAGCAGTCTCGCATCGTCGTCGATGACCAGCAGCTTGCGGAGTTTGAACGGCGTTCGTCGCGCTCGAATGCTCACCTGTGCTCCGGAGGTCGCATGAAACGTTGAGGGTTCAGCAGGCGGTTTGGGCAGTTGCAAGTGGCGTACCGCGGGGGGTTACGTAGGTCGGACTCTCCAGTCCGACCGGCGCTTGCGCTGTCGTTACCTACAGGCGTGTAACGATTACCGGTCTCCCAAGCGCCGGTCGGACTGGCGAGTCCGACCTACGTTGAACCTACAATCCCCCCACATGCTCGACGTCTCGCTGCACGGCCTCTCGTTTACCCGCTCCGGCTTCGCGCTGCGTGACGTGACGCTAACCTTCCCCAAGTCGACGCATACGGCGGTCGTCGGACCGGCAGGATGCGGTGCCTCGACACTGCTGAAAATCATGGCGGGGGAACTGCGGCCGGAGTCCGGTGAGGTGTGTATCGGTGCGCGGGTCGTCAATGATCTGAAGCGCGAGCGCCGGCCTCTGCTGTACACGGCGGCGCCGATCGATGCTCCTGGACGCTGGTCTGTGCGGCATCTTCTTGTCGCGGCGGCACGGCAGCGAAGCATCGACCGCGAAGACCGTCAGCACGAGGTCGATCTGGCCGTGAGCAAATGGAGACTCAACGCGCTGCTCGACCGGAGGATTGACGCGCTTTCCTCGACCGAGGGGACGAGGGTGAATCTGGCAAGGATCGAGATCCTCAAGCCGGCCATCCTCATCGCCGATCGAATCCTCGAGCCGGTCAACCTGTCGGAACGCGTCGGTCTCGCGGATGAGCTGTACCGGACGCTTCGCGTGCTCGGTACGACCGTCATCACCGCGCCGAGCTCCCTCGTCGAGCTCGGAGCAACCGATCG
>DATLWH010000860.1:0-2946 GCA_035576505.1 Thermoanaerobaculia bacterium
GATTGGGATTGCCTCTGGTGCACGTCAAAGAGGACGAGAGCTTTGAAAACGCGCTTCGCCGGTTCAAACGGAAATGCGAGAAGTCAGGAATCCTCTCCGAGTTGAAAAAGCGGCAGCATTACGAAAAACCGAGCATGAAGCGTAAGAGAAAAGCGATCGCGGCGCGGAAGAAAGTGTTGCGGAAACTCGCCGAAGAACGTCGTACAGGATACTAGACCAAACGGCCCGCCCCACGGCGGGCCGTTTTGTTTGCGCTTCGCGCGTTGTCATGATTGAAGACGCGGAGCGAAGCTCCGCAAGCAACCGACAACCGACAACGCGGCGGAGCCGCACACTACCGACAACGCGCCAGGCGCATATGAACCCCATCCCCCTCCAGCAGCTCGAGCTCGACCGCGTCCTCACCTTGATTGCGTTGGAGGCAAAGAGCTCGCTTGGCAAAGCGAACATCGCGCGCCGCCGTCCACTGCGAACGCGCGCCGAGTGCGAAGCGGCCCAGGCCGATCTCGCGGAGATGGTCCGCTTCGTCCTGACGGAAGGTCTCCTTCCGCTGGCCGGACTGACCGACGTGGCACCTCTGCTCGATCGCGACTCCATCCTTGACATCGATGAGTCGTGGATCGTGCTGCGTTGCGTGCGCGCTACGCAAGCGATCCGCGAGACGTTTCTGCGCACCGATACCTTTCCCCGTCTCGCCGTACACGCCCACGACATCCCCGACCTCGGCGCGCTGGTCTCGAAGCTCAACAAGTACTTCACCAGCGACGGCAAGCTGCGCGAGGAAGCATCGACGGAGCTCCGTGCCATCCGCCAGCGCATGCAGGGGAAGCGCTCGGCCATCCAGCGCGTGCTCAGCGACGTGATGAACCGGAGCGCCGACGCCATCCAGGAGCCGCTCATCGTCATGCGCGGCGACCGCTACTGCATCCCCGTCCGTGCCGACCACCGCAACGCCGTCACCGGTATCCTGCACGAGCGCTCCAGCTCCGGCGCGTCGTTCTTCATCGAGCCGATGCAGGCCATCGAGTTGAACAACGACCTGGCCGATCTCCTGATCCAGGAGCGCGAAGAGATCGCGCGCATCACCCGCTTCCTTTCGGCCGCCATCGTCGACGAGGCCGATCCGATCCGCGATGCCGCCCGTGCCGCCGGCCAGTTCGACGCGCTCCAGGCATGCGCGCAATTCCATTCTCTCGTCGGCGCCTCCCGCCCCGCCTTCAACGACGACCACGTCCTCGAGGTCATCGACGGACGGCATCCGCTGCTCGATGAACGGCTCGCCTCCGCCCGCGCCGATGCCTTCGGCGAAGAGCCCTCCGACCGGAGAGTCGTTCCGATCTCGGTCAGGCTCGACCGGCGCGGCACCGCGCTCGTCATCAGCGGTCCCAATGCCGGCGGCAAGACAGTGGCCCTGAAGACGACAGGACTGCTCGTGGCCATGGCCATGAGCGGGTTGCCGGTCGCCGCCGCCGACGGCACCATCATCCCGATCGTCGACGACTTCCACGTCCTCATCGGCGACGACCAGAGCGTTCTCGAACATCTCTCGACCTTCTCCGCCTACCTCGTCCGCCTCAAGCGCGTGCTCGAACGCGCCACCGACCGCTCGCTCGTTCTCCTCGACGAGCTCGGATCGGGCACCGATCCGGAAGAGGGATCGGCGATCGCCACCGCCGTCATCGAGCATCTGCTCGAGACCGGCGCTCTGATGATCGTGACGACTCACCTTTCGGCGCTGAAGAGCTTCGCCGTCAACGATCCGCGTATCGTCAACGCCTCGATGGAGTTCGACGCCGCCACCGCCCAGCCGACCTATCGACTGATCAGCGGCATCCCCGGCCGGAGCCGCGCCATCGACGTGGCCCAGATGATCGGACTCCCCCCCTCGATCATCGACCGCGCCCGCCAACACCTCGGCGATCGATACGGCGAGACCGACACGCTGATCGCCGAGCTGCAGAAGAAGATGTCCGAAGTCCTTGCCGCGCGCGATGAGGCGGCCAGCCTGCGAGGCCAGCTCGAATCGGAACGCCTCGCCCTCACCTCCGACCGCGCCAGGCTGGAGAAGGAGCGCGCCCGCGTCGGCAGCTCATTCCGCGAAGAGCTCGACCGCCTTCGTGACGATGTGCAGCGACAGGTCGCTGCGGAGTTGAAGAATCTGCGCGAATCCGACCGCAACGCGCGCGCGAGCGTCAACGCCGCCGAAATCGTCAGGACGTTGACCAGGCCGGTCGACAAGGCCATCGACTTCCTCCCTGCCGAGCAGCGCGATGTCCACGTGGGCGAGAAGGCCGAGCACCGCTCGTTCAAGGTGACCGGCACGATCGTCTCGATCGACGGCAAGAAAGCGGTGCTGAACGTCAACGGGCGGATGATGAAGGTCGATGTGAAGGATCTCGTACCGCGGGAGTCGGGAGTCGGGGGTCGGGGGTCGGAGAAGCAAGGCGGCCGCTCCGGCACACGACTCCCGGCACCCGACTCCCTGACCCCCGAAGTCTCCGCCGAACTCAATCTCATCGGTCAGCGCGTCGACGAGGCCATCGATGAATCCGACCGTTTCCTCGACCGGGCGCTGCTGGAAGGAAAGCAGGCCGTCCGCATCATCCACGGCTTCGGCACCGGCAGGCTGCGCAAAGCCTTGCGCGATCACCTGCGCAAACATCCGGCCGTGAAATCGTGGCGGCCCGGCGGCGAGAATGAAGGCGGCGACGGAGCCACCATCGCCGTGTTGGAATGACTCAGTAACCCATGGCCTTCTCCGATCTCAACGACTCCGTCATCGCCCAGGTTCGCCAGGCGGCTGACATCGTCGACTTCATCGCGCAGGTCACCCCGCTCAAGCTGGCCGGCAAGAGCTACAAAGGGCTCTGCCCGTTTCATCGCGAGAAGACGCCGTCCTTCACCGTCGATCGGGGAAAGGGGCTTTTCTACTGCTTCGGCTGCGGC
>DATLWH010000861.1:0-3435 GCA_035576505.1 Thermoanaerobaculia bacterium
GACGAGGGCGGCGGCAGGCGTTGCCGCAACAGGCTGAGATACCGGCTGGGGTACAGGAGCTACCGTCTGCGGTTTCGTGGCGCACGCCACGGCTGCGGCGGCGATGGCAAGGATGAGGTGGCGTCGCATGGGCCGCGTCAACGACCCGGCTGCGCCAAATCTTCCGCCAGCCGCACGTAGGCGTCATACCGGGCCTGGCTCAGCTCCCCCGCCTCGGCGCGCTCCTTGACCGCACAGCCGGGCTCATGGAGATGCGTGCAGTCGTTGAAGCGGCAGTACTCCCCCGGCTCCGCGAATTCCGGGAAGTAGTCGCGCAGAGTGTCGGCCGTCAGGTTCCAGAGCCCGAACTCGCGGATGCCGGGCGTGTCGATGAGATAGGTGTCTCCGCCGAGGTCGTGCAGCGTCGACGCAGTGGTGGTGTGGCGCCCCGTTCCGCGCTTGTGCAACTCGCCGGTGACGATGTCCAGCCGCTCGTCGAGCGCGTTCAGAATGGACGACTTGCCAACCCCGCTGTGACCGACGAGGGCACAGGTCTTCCCCTCGACCAGCGCGCGCAGCTCAGCCATCCCCTCTCCGGACTTGATGGAGCAGCCGATCACCGGGACGCCGAGGGCGCGATACGGATCGAGCGTGGCCAGCTCTCGTACGCGCTCGTCCGCGTCGAGCAGATCAACCTTGTTCACGCAGATGCCTGCCTGCGCGCCGCCGCGCTGAATGGCGATGAGAAAACGGTCGATGAGGCGCGGACGCAGCGGCGGCGCCTTGACGGAGACGACGTGGATGACGACGTCGATGTTGGCGGCGATGAGCCTCTGCAGATGAGGGTTGAGCGGATCGGGGCGTGAGAGGACGGTCCGCCGCCGCAGGACCGCGGCGAGCTTGCAGACGCCGTCGAGCGTCTCGGTGGCGACGCGGTCGCCGACGGCCAGCGCGCTCTTCTGGCGCACTGCCAGCTCCGCCGGAACGACGCAGTCGAACTCGCGCTGGTCATGAAAGAGCCGGCAGCGCCCACTGCCGATGGAGATGACGATGGCGGCATCGTGCGGATCGACGTCCGCCGCCGCTCCCCATGCACCGGTATCGAACGGGTCTTCGGCCGCGGGGGCGGGCTTGCGCCGCTTTCCGCCGCGGCGGTTGCCGGGTGGTTCTTCCCAATCGTCTGTACCGCGTCCGCCACGTCTTCCCAAGTCCACCCCGTTTCAAACCGACAGTGTAAGATGCAACGCAAATCCCCCGTTCAAACGCACGAAGGCCCCGATCATGTTGAGAGTCGAGAAGCCGTGCATCCTCCTCGCGGATGACAACGAAGCCACGTGTACGCTCATCACGGCGCTCCTGCACCGCGAGTTCACCGTCGATGTCGCTGTCGATGGGCAGGAGGCGATCGACCGTCTGCGCACGCGCCGCTACGCCGCGGTCCTCCTCGATCTGCGCATGCCACTCACGGACGGATTCGCTGTGCTCGAATTCCTGAAAGAGCATCAGCCGCGTACGCTGACGAACGTCCTCGTCGTCACAGCGGCCCTCACCGATAACGAGGTGCAGCGCGCGGGGTCGTACGGCGTCTGCGCCATCGTGCCGAAGCCGTTCGAGCTCGAGACGCTGCTCGCCGCCGTGAAGGCGTGCGCCTTGCCGGACGAAGGCAGCAACCTCGGGCCGGTCCTTTGTTCGAGCGGTCCGATGATCCTTCTGCTCGCGGACCTGCTGCGGCAGAACTTGATGTAGCCGCACGGCCGGTTCGATTTTTTACGCACCTGCCGGCGAACCCTTGGGCAACCAACGCTGCCGGCTGTGCCGGCTAGGTGGAGAACCGATCCAGCAACGCCAGCAGCGGGCTTCCGGCCAGCATCGTGGCGATGGCCATGGCGCCGAACGTGTTGCGGCCGCGGATCTCGGCGCAGGCTACGACCACCGCGGCGATCTCTTCGGCATCGAACGGTTTCCGCACGATGCCATGGACAAGGCGCGGATGGAGACGTTCGATCTGACCGCGGTCAGCACCGGTGATCACGAGCACGACCGGCGGCGAGGGCATCCTCGGTCCGCCCAGCACGTCGAGCACGCCGAATCCGTCGAGCACCGGCATGAGCAGGTCGAGCAGGATGACCGCGTACTGATGCTCCCGGATGAGCTCCAGCGCCTGCTGCCCGTCACAGGCCTCGTCGACAAGCAGCGGGTAGCGCCGCAGCACGTGCACGAGGAGTTGCCGGATGGCCTGATCGTCATCGACGACCAGCACACGCTTCTGCTGCTCTACGCTCATCCCCTGACAATCAAGCCTTTCCGGCAGTCTGTACGGGTGGCGTTGCTCTGTCAAACTCAGCTTCTATTGCACACCCTCGTGAAATGGGATGAGGGGATCGATATCGACCGGCACGTTCGCGGCAGCATCCAGAGCGCTGCGCAGATCGGCCGGCATTTTGTCGTAGCGATTGAACCAGGCTTCGGCGCGGGCGCGGTCTCCCGTCGCTTCGATTTCGAGCAGTTCTTTGGCCAGGCCGGCCATGACGTCGGGCATCTTGGCGTAATCGATGACGTAGCGCCCCGAGGCGTCGCGTGCGACGGCGTTCTTCTCCGCGAGGTAGTTGAACTCCATCATCTCCGCGCGCCCATGTGCCTCGGCGGTTCCGAACCGCACGGTCCGGAAGATGCCGGCGACGTAGGAGGCGTAGTACTCCTCGAGCCGCTCTTTCGGCAGCGCGCCGCGGTCGATGAGCCATTTGAGGCCGAACATCCCGGTCACGTCGGCCTTCGCTTCCTCCAACCCCGAATACGTCGGTCCGATGGCCTCGCGAATGTCGACATGCTGGCCACCCTTGCGCGCGAAGGCCGGTCCCAGGCCGTGCGAGATCTCGTGCATCATCACCGCCGCCAGGTAACCCTCGCCCGAGGCCTGCGCGGCCTGATCGGGACGCATCAGGAGCTTGGCCACCGGCAGGATCACGTAGTTGACGCGGGCATCGGTGAAGTTCTTGAAGAAGATCTTCTTCGAGCCAACCTTCTCGTGGATGCGGGGATCGTTCGGCAGGTTGTCGGCCGCGGCCTGGTAGCCGTGCCGCAGGTCGCCGGCCCGGAATGGGGCGTCCATGACTTCCATCGGTGACTCGAGGCCTTTCTTCGACGGCCGGTCTTCCGCGGCCAGAGGCAGCGCATCCTGAATGTCAGGGACGTATTTCTTGAAGACGGCAAGCTTCTGCGACTCCGGCTCGTTGCGCACGAGCACCGACGCCCCGTACGACGTCTTCACGCCCAGGAGATCATCGAGATACGTTTCATAGGGTGCAAAGATCAGATCGAACTTCGGGTCCTTCAGCCGCACCCAGGCCAGATCGCTCGGGTAGTAATCGTCCGTCAGCAGTGCCGTGGCGCGCATGCGGAGGTAGTTCGCAAAGGCCTTGTCGTCGCTGGCCGCGGCGGCGTTGCGGAGATGCCGCG
>DATLWH010000862.1:0-16604 GCA_035576505.1 Thermoanaerobaculia bacterium
AACAATGTGCGCGGCCAGAAGTCTGTAGATCTCTGCAAGTTCCGGCCGGCCGCGCAACGCGGCGAGATGCCGCTGCATGATATCGGTCTCGCCGCGTGCTGCGGGACCGGTGAATCGCCGGTCGTCCGTGTGCGCGGCCCAGTTGTCGACGGCCGAGCGCGCCAGGGCGGCCAGATCCTCGCGTGCGCCCTCGATTCCGATCAACTCCTCAGCGATATCGAGGAGAGCGGCCACGTAATTCGACCCGAACACCGCGGCAGCGTGATAGCGGGTTTTGGCGTCGCGAGTGATCTCCGCGAAGCGGGCTCCGGCTTTACTCGCTATCTGCTCCGCTACGTCGCGATGTGCGCCTTCGAAGACGAGGAGAGTGCCGGCCAGACCGGAAGGCTCCCCCACCGGAGGAAGGGCCTTGAGCGGATGCAGCGAGAACCCGCCGCGCAGCGAGGGAAGGGCGCCGCTCGGGTGGACGATGATCGCATCCGTGTCAGGGATCGACGCCGCCACCTCTTCGATGGCCCGGTCGCTGACGGCGACGAGGAGGATGTCGCTGGCGCCAGCGAGGTCGCCGACCGACTTCCGCGGACCTATCGGTGTCTCCGCGCCCCGCGTGGCCACGCCGCTGATGGGCCAGCCGATGCGGCGCCAGGCCGAGGCGAAGGCCCACGCGGCCCGGCCGCTGCCGATGATTCCGAGCCGGAGCGCGCTATCCTTAGTCATATGCGTCGTTTGCTCATTCTCGCATTCCTTGCCCTGGCCGCCTCGGCAGAGGCAAAACCGCCCACGACCTGCGGGGGGGCGGACGAGTATTCAAAAGCACTCTGCGCCTACCAGCGCCGGGCGTTCGCGGAGGCCGAGGCAGGGTTCCGGGGCATCGTCGAAAAGAATGAGGCCGATAATCAGACCATCCGGGCCATCTACTTCCTGGCCCGGACGGAGATGAAGCGCGGCCGCTTCGACGAAGCCTCCCCGCTCTTCGTCAGAATCTACGCCATGGATCCCGCGTTTTATGCGAGCTGGAACTGTGATTTCCTGCTCGGTGAGTGTCGTAAGGCGGTGGGGAAGGATTAGATGCCCGCCCAATCCAACTTCGAGCTGCGCCGCAAGCTCCTCCAACTGGAGGCGCTTTACGACGTCGGCCGCGCGCTCAACACCCTTCGTCCGGAGGGTGAGCTGATCGACGAGCTGATGCACCGCGCCATCGCCGTGCTGGACGCGATGGTCGGCTTCGTTTTTTCGCTCGACGAGAAGCTCAACGTCCAGCAGATCTTCACGTTCGGCGTCGACATCCCCACACCGGCCAATGCCATCCTGGCCGAGCCGCCCATCAAGCAGGTGCTGGCCTCAAGGGAGTCGATGTCGGTGACGGTCTCGAAGTTCCTCGGGGGGGCGGGCAGCGACCTGCTGCTGGCCCCGATGATCTCGGGCGAGACGATCATCGGCATCATCGGCGTCGGAGGCAAAGAAGAGCGCGGCGCCAAGAGCGGCAGCTTCGTCGAGGACGATCTCCGCTTTCTGGCCTCGCTGGCGGCCATCGGCGGCGCCGCCATCGACAACGCCCGCAACTTCTACAAGCTCTCCGTGCTGCGCGAGACGCTCGAGGACGAGAACCGCAACCTCAAGCAGCGGATGCTGCGCGACTACAACGACCGGCTCATGATCGGCGACTCGCCGAAGATGCAGCGGGTCATCGATCTCGTTGCCCGCGTGGCCGACTCACAGGCCAGCGTGCTCATTCGAGGCGAATCGGGCACAGGCAAGGAGATGGTGGCCCGACTGATCCACGGCAACTCACCGCGCAAAGACGGCCCCTTCGTGGCCATCAACTGCGCGGCGCTGCCGGAGACTCTGTTGGAATCGGAGCTCTTCGGCATCGAGCGCGGCGTCGCCACAGGTGTCGACGCGCGGCCGGGCAAGTTCGAGCTGGCCAGGGGCGGCACGATCTTCCTCGACGAGGTCGGCGACATCCCGCTGGCTCTGCAGGCCAAGCTCCTGCGCGTGCTTCAGGAGCGCGAAGTGGAGAAACTCGGCGGACGGCGCCGCATCCCCATCGACGTCCGCATCCTGGCCGCCACGCACCGCGACCTCGAGCAGATGATCGAGAAGACCGAGTTCCGCCAGGACCTCTACTATCGCCTCAAGGTGGTCGAGATCGTCCTTCCCCCGCTCCGCGACCGGAAGGAAGACATCCCCAAACTCGTCCGCTTCTTCCTCGACAAGTACGGCAAGCGCGAGGGGCTTCACGATGTGCGCATCACGCAGGAGGCGCTGCAGAAGCTGATGCGCTACCCGTTCCCCGGCAACGTTCGCGAGCTCGAGAACCTGGTGGAGGGATCGCTGGCGCTGACGACCGATCCGGTGATCGATCCGGGCGACCTGGCGCTGCCGGAATCGGCATCGGGAGCGGGGGGCGTGGAGCTTCTGACAGACTTTCCGTCCCTGGGCGAACTGGAGCGCCGCTACGTCGCGCGCGTCCTGGCGCATACCAAGGGAAACATGTCGAAAGCCGCCAAGATCCTCGGCGTCGACCGCAAGACGCTCTATCGGATGCGCGAGACGATGTCCCAATTAGCCCCAAGTGTGGAATCTTGGGACGTTCACTAGTAAGCGGCCTGCTTACAGTCAGTTATCAAGATGGAAATGTTTGAAACCTTCCGTGTGGGGCAATTCGCCACACTTGCACAGTTCGTCACATTTGCGTGCGTTTCCGTGTAAACTTCGAGAGATCAGAGGGTTAGAGAGAGTGCAGCAGAAAAACCAGGCGTGGCAGTGGCGTTGCTCTTGGGTGGTCCCGACACTTGAGGGGGGACACCATGAAAAGCATCGCCGACACCCGCACACACACCGTTTCTGTCCAATACGGGCTTCCCATGCTGCTGGCGGTCAACACCTTCGCTCTGTTGGCGATCGATCAGTTGGGCGGCATCCCCGACTGGATCAAGTCAGCGGTGGCACTCCTGCTCGGTTTTTGACGGCGTCTTTCAGGATCCGGTAGAAATGACCACAACCGCCGAGCGGCAGATGGAGCTGACTCTTCCGATGGTTGCGGATATTGAGATTGCAGCCGCCCGCGCGGCTGGAAACCTTGCCCGTGAACTGGGAATGAGCTCCGAGAAGATCGATGAGATGACTCATGCGATCATCGAGGCCTGCATCAACGCTCGCGAGCATTCAGGTTGCGCTGACAACCGCATCTATTTAAGATTCGTCGGCACTTCCAAGGATGATGGCAGCCGGATCGATGTCTGGATCACAGATCACGGGCGCGGATTCGATCCGGCCGAGGCCCGGTCCCGCCGGCCCGCGGCCGGCGTCTCTCACAAACGCGGCCGTGGATTGCAACTGATCGAAGCGCACATGGACGAGGTAAGCATCTCGACGTCGTCGGGCGGCGGAACCACCATCCATATGGTCAAATACGAGAAGAAGAATCATGACTGAGGAACTCAGAGTCGCGGTCGACCGCAAGCCGAACGGCGCGGTGCTCTACACGAAGGGCTACATCAACAACGTCGGCGGCGAAGAGATCGCCAACCGTGCCTACGAATTGATGGATGCCGACGTGCGCACCCTCCTTCTCAACCTGCGCGAGACAAAAATCGTCAATTCCATCGGCATCAGCATCCTCATCGAGATCATCGAAAAGATGATCGACAAAGGCGGCACCATCGCCTTCTGCTGCCTCACACCCGTCATCCACAAAACGTTTCAGATCATGGGACTGGCCAACTACGCCAGGATCTTCGACAGCGAAGACGCCGCCATGAAGGAACTGGGGCTGTGAGGTGTAGGTTGCTGAGTTGCTCGGTGAATTTGCTCAGCAACCAAGCAACCCAGCAACCGAGTAACCCAGCAACCCAGATTCTCAGCCAACTGCTATTCTTCCCACTCTTCTCATGCCCCCTCTCGTTCACCAGTTCGCGGACTTTCTGAACGACCTGCAGCAGCTCGAGCGGGCGGCGCTCTCGTCGCAGGGATCGATGATCCTCGACGCCTTCAACAAACACACGCCCTACGACGTCGGCGCTGTCTATCTGCGTGATGCGCGCGGGCCGGCCATGCGGCTGGCCGCCAAGTCGCGGCTGTGTGTCGCTCCGGAGATCCTCGACGGCGAGATTCCCGACTCCGAGTTGCCTCTCGATCCGGCGCCGCGTCATGTCATCCCCATGCGCACGGCCAGGGACCATTTCGGCGTCGTTGCCCTCGCGGGCGACCCCGCTTCGGAAGAAGACCTGCAGATGCTCTACGCCGCCGGCTCATTCGCGGCATCCGTGCTGAGCAATCACCGCCTGGCCCAGGAGATGCGCGAAGGGGACTTCCAGCTCAAGTACCGACTCTGGGAGCTGGAGTCGCTCTACGACATCGGCCTTTCCATCGCCGGAACCCTGAACATCGACGAGCTGGCGGACGAGATCCTTTTCCGGATGATCTCGCTCATCAACGCGCGCAGGGCCGCCCTTTTCCTCCGCGACGGCGACCGCTTCCGCGTGTATCGCTCGTTCGGCGACACGCGCTCCGATTTCCTCGATGACGAGATCACCGACCGCGTCATCGCCGCGGGGGAAGCGCTGACGTTCGAGGACACCTCGGAGTGCATCTTCCCCGGCTGCATCGCCACGGTGGCCGTGCCGATCAAGGGCAACAACGCCGTGATCGGGGTTCTGGCCGCCGGCGACCGCGAGACGCGGGAAGGGGACGTCGGCGCATTCGAAGCGAACGAGCTGCGGCTCCTCTCCCTCTTCGCGAACCAGGTCGCCATCGCCCTCGAAAACGCGCGGCTGCACAAAGAAGCGCTCGAAAAGCAGGCCATGCAGCGGGAGCTCGACCTGGCCGCGACGATTCAGAGGGACATTCTGCCGAAGTCGATCCCGATCATCGAAGGGATCGAGCTGGCCGCGCTTTCCGTCCCCGCCAAACAGGTCGGCGGCGACTACCACGCCTTCTTCCAGCGCGAGGGAACGCTGACCACCATCGTGGCCGACGTGGCCGGGAAGTCGATGCCGGCGGCGCTGCTCGTGTCGGCCTTCCACGCGGCCGTGCAGCTGCTCTTCGCCGAGGGGCGTGAGCTGGGAGACATCGCCACCGAGCTCAATCGCCACATCCACAGCTGGTCGGCCGAGAACAAGTTCATCACCATGATCATGGTCACGATCGATCCGGAGGCGGAGACGATCCAGTTCGTCAACGCCGGCCACAATCCCTGCTACGTGGTCAGCGGCGAGCGGCTCGAGCAGCTCCGCTCACACGGCCTGCCGATCGGAATCCTCGGCTCGTCGACCTACATGACCCAGACGCGGCCATTCCCGGCCGGTTCGACGGTGGTGCTCTACAGCGATGGGATCACCGAGGCCGAGAACGCGGCCGGAGACGAATGGGGCAATGAGGCATTCGAGGCTCTTCTCTCGCGCCACGCCAACTCCTCGGCCGGCGCGGTCCGCGACGCCATCGCCGAGGCCGTCGACGCCTTCGTGGCGGATGCGCCGCAGAAGGATGACGAGACGCTGGTCGTAGCGCGGACGGCCAGGCACGAGAGCGCAAAAGTATAACTCGGGTTATACTTTTGCGATGAAGACCGCGATTTCGATCCCCGATGACTTGTTTGAGAAGGCCGAGGAGCTTGCCGAAAGGCTCGAAGTTTCTCGCAGCCAGCTCTACGCGCGAGCGATCGCGGAGTACGCCGAGCGGCACTCATCCCAGCGCGTTCGCGAGAAACTGGATGAAGTGTATGCCGTCCATGAGAGCGAACTGGATCCCGCTCTCGCCCTCATGCAGTCGATGGCCCTTCCGCCGGAGAAGTGGTGAGACGTGGCGAGATTTGGTGGGCGCCGCTTCCTGCACCGCAGGGCTCATCCCCGGGTTATCGCAGGCCGGTCGTGATCATTCAGTCGAACGATTTCAATGAAAGCGCAATTCATACGGTTGTCATCGCCGCGATTACTTCGAATCTTGCCCTCGCCGTCGCGCCTGGAAACTTCGCCATCTCCGTTCGAGGGACGGGCCTGACCAGAAAATCGGTCGTGAACGTCTCGCAACTTCTCACTGTGACCAAGTCGATGCTCACGGAACGGATCGGTCGCCTGGATGATGACTCTCTCCGGCAACTGGACAACGGCTTGCGGCTCGTACTCGCGCTCTGACTGTAAACCCGAGGTTCCCTTTTACGCAGACGGCTCCGCGGAGGCCTCGTAGAGCTCGTGGACGTCGAGCCGCGCGTCGATCGATAACCCGGCCATCTCGCCCTCGCGAACGATCGTCCGTTGCCACCCCGCCCCTTCTCCGCGCGTCCAGACTTCCAGGGAGCGTTCCCGGTGCGACACGAGGACGTATTGGCTCAGCGACTGGAGCGTCTTGTAGTGTTCGAACTTGTCGCCCGCGTCGTACTCCTCGGTGCTGCGGCTGAGGACTTCGATGATCAGCGTCGGGTTCGTGACCGACTGCGGGTCGACTTCGTCGCGCTCGCTCGGCCCGCGGATGACGGTCACGTCCGGGTAGGTCGCAAGCCCGGACGGTGTGCGCACGCGCAGATCGGCATCGTACGCGCGGCAGTTACCGCCGCGGAGTTGGGCGAAGAGCAGACCGATGACAGCTGCCGCAAGCGCAGCGTGCTCCGGCGTGCCGCCTGCCATCGCATAGATCTGCCCGCCCAGGAACTCGTGCTTGACGTTGCTCGACGCCTCGAGAGCGAGGTACTCGGCATACGTGTAATGGATCTTGTGGAGAGGAGCGGGCATCTCCACTGATTATTTCACGAGTCCCTGAAACGAAAGAGATGTGCGTCCCCTTCAGCGATTGCGGTTCCAGAACACGACGCCATCCTGGTTGAAGACCGGTGTGAAGTTCTTCTGCAGAAACGCCCAGACCTTCGGCGCTCTCTCGGCGTTTGGGATGCCGTCGACTGTCTGGATCGATCCCGGGAACGTGATCAGCGCGGCTCGAATGTGTGGATTGTGCTCGATCCGCTCGATGACCTCGCGCTGCCCTTCCTCCGTTTGATAGCTGGCCACCTCCACCTGCCGCAGCGGGCAGTCGCGGTTCAGCAGTGCATAGAGCAGCGCGGAGTTCGAAAAGTCGACGAAGGTGTCGCTCGGTCTCAACGTGGCCGCGAATTGCCGTGCTGCACGAATCGAGGTGGTGACGGTGGGATCGAACATCGGCCCCTGCTTGGCGCGCCGCAGTTCCGGGATCACGCTGATCACATGCCGGAAGGGCTCGGCGAGCAGCACGATGATGACCATGAGCACCGCCGCCACGGTGCGCGCATGCCGGCGCAGCGTCCAGATGGCCACGAAGAGAAATGGCGTACCGACGGTGAAGTAGTAGGGGTTGCCGCGCTCGATGGACGAGGCCAGCGCGACCACCATCCAGATCCCGATCAGCCAGGGGCCGTCGCTCCGCCGCGCCCGCAGCGGTGATCGCGCCAACGCCGCACACGTCGTGATGAGCGCCAGGCACCAGGTGATCGGCATCAGCCCGCCGGCGAGATGGTGCACCAGAGCCGGCGAGCGGAGCGGCTCGGGAATCTCCAGCGGTTGGACAAAGTAGGCGGAATGACTGCCCAGGATTTCCTGGACATTGACGCGGATGAAGTCGAGAGCGAATCCGAATGCCGCGAAGATCACGAGCGCCGGAACGGCGGCAGCGGCAATGCCGATGGCCAGTGCGCGCAGGGCGCGCGCGCGGAACGCCGCGAACAGCGCCACGATCGCCGAATAGATGCCAAAGTCGATGCTGACGAGATAGGCGACCACGACCAGGGCTCCCGCGGCCATGAACCAGCGGCGCGAGCGGAGACGCGTCGCCGCCACCGTCGCGGCAAGAGCGAAGATCGCCGCGGATGGCCGCAACCAGATCATGGAGCCCGGAAAGAGTGAAAACGTCAGGAATGCCCCGAACAGGGCCATGTTCGGGGTCCCCGTGGCCGCCAGCACCAGGCAGTAGATGGCCACGCCGCTCACGAATCCGGCGACGAGGCGCGTGTTCAGCAAATCGCGAAGCGAGCCGAGCCCGGCCTTCGTGGCCGCGAAGTAGAGCGCACCGTCGGTGACCAATCCGTGCGTCGGGATGATGTCGGTATAGGGTCTCTCCCCGCGTACCATCTCGGCCGCCACCGGCACGTCATGGCCGTCCTCGAAGAAATTCGAAACAACCGGTGAAGGCAGCCGGATCGCTGCCAGCGGATAAAGGAGAACGACGATCGGATAGATGATCCTGCGCGGGAGGGGCCGCTTCATCCTCGCCAGAAGAAACGGCGTTGCAAAGATCACGATCAACGCGATGGCCGCACCGAGCACTTGCGTGCGCAAACCGATTTCCGCAGCCAGAGCCAATGGAGCTGCGACGAACGCGTCCGAAACCGGGACCAGCAGACGAAGGGCAAGGATGGCGATGGCGGCGCGAAGGAACGTCGCGATCGCAGTGTGACCGAATCCAATGTCGAGAAAGGCCATGTAGCAGGCCAGGACGACCGGGATCAGGACGACGTCGCCCTGCGAGAAGTGCGGATCCCGCCTGCGCACGGCCACGATCACTGCCGCGACGGCGCCGAGCAGCAACACATGCTTGAGGTTCCCGTAGCTCATCAGGCTGACAGGAGTCAGGAGAAGCGCCGCGCTGTAGGCAATGGCCGCCCATCGATACGGCGCGAGGTGTCGCGCGATCCGGTCACCAACGATCGCGAAACCGGCGGTCAGGAGCACCGCGAGCAGGAACTGAAGGACCAGCCCTTTCGGACTGTAGCCTGCCAACTTGAGCGCCGAGATCATCTCCTCCGGACGGGCGCGAAGGGCCAGGCGCGGCGAGAGCCCGATGGCGAGCGAAAGCCCGAAGACCGCTGAGGAGGCACGGACCGTCCAGGAAAGCAGCGAACTCGTGGCCGCGTTCGTTTCCGGATCACGTTCATCCACGCCAGGCTGTTCCGATTGGACCATCACGATTCGACGCGCATTCTAGGTGGGAGACGCTGGTCGGCGATATGGCGGTAATCGATTCTCGATCGACGTCGATCGATTCCTGATCGGCGTTGATCGATCTCCGATCGACGTTGATCGACCTCCTGATCGACGTTGATCGATTCCTGATCGACGTTGATCGACTCTCGATCGACGTTGATCGACTCTCGATCGACGTTGATCGATTCCTGATCGACGTTGATCGACCCTCGATCGACGTTGATCGACCCCCTTATCGACGTCGATCGATTCTTTATCGACGTTGATCGACTTTCGATCGACGTTGATCGACTTTCGATCAAAATACATCGATTTCGGAATGACGTTGATCCGGAATCATAGGAATCTGATGGCGATCGACTCAAGTTACAAGCGATGTCCGTCACTCCCCTTCGAACCTCGGCGGCCTCTTCTCGAAGAATGCCGCCATCCCCTCCCCTGCGTCGCGCGAGAGAAATGCCGCTGACTGGTGCTCGCTCTCCAGGCCGGCCTGCGCGCGCAGGGTATTGGTGCGCGACGCCGCCAGCGCCCGTTTGATGCCGGCGATGGCAAGGGGAGGTCCCTGGGCGATGATGCCGGCAAGAGCCGCCGTTTGTGCGGCAAGGTCGGCCGCCGGCACGACCCGATCGACCATTCCGATGGCTAGCGCTTCGGCCGCGTCGACCATTCGTCCCGTCATCATGATCTCCAGCGCGCGGCTCGGACCGACCAGCCGAGGCAGGAACCACGTGCCGCCCCAATCGGGTTGGAGCCCGATGCGGACGAACGTCTCGCCGAGTTTCGCCGTTTCGGAGGCGATCCGGTAGTCGCAGGCCAGGGCAAGATTGCAGCCCGCGCCGGCGGCAACGCCGTTGACCGAGGCGATGACCGGCCTGGCCATCTCCACGATTTTCATCACGATCTCGCGGCCGGCGTCGAGGAGCCTGCGGAAGTCACCGACATTCCTGTCCTTCTGCAGGCCCGACATGGTTTCGACGTCGCCCCCCGCGCAAAACGCGCGGCCCGCGCCGGTGATCACGACCACGCGGCAGGCCGGATCGCCTTCGGCTTCGCGCAACGCCGCGAGCAGATCCTCCCGCATCGTTCCGCCGAAAGCGTTCAGTTTCTCGGGACGGCTGAGAGTAATCGTGGTGATGTGATTATCGGTTTTGGTGAGGATCATTCTCTTCCACCCACTGTCATCCTGAGAGCTTGTGAAAGAACAATACCGGACAAATTGTCATCCTGAGCCTGCCGGAGCCGCTGAGCGAGCATCGCGAGCGAAAGGCGGCGGAGGACGGCGAAGGATCTCCAGATGCGCGGCATGGGGCAGAAGCGCCGCAGGGGTTTGTCGTCATTGATCGCCCAGGGTTGATAGCCCATCGACGGTAGATCTTCCTCACAGAAAATTACAGTTCCGCTCCTGCCCCAGGCGCTGCCACTGGAGATCCTTCGCCGTCCTCCGCCGCACTTCGCCCGCTACGCTCGCTCAGCGGCTGCGGCAGGCTCAGGATGACAAATTGTCCGATAGTATTTTTTCACAACCTCTGAGCCGCAGGAGATCCTTCGCTGACGCTCAGGATAGAGTGTGGTGTACCCACATGAAGCGCATGGCCCGATGGCTCCTCTACGCCACGATTCCGATCGCCCTCGGGCTGCAGTTCGCGCACGGCAGCCTCGTGTGGGAGTTTGCGTTCGCCTGCGCCGCGGTGCTGCCGCTGGCTGCCTGGATTGGCGTCAGCACCGAACAGTTGGCGCATCGGATGGGCTCGACGTACGGCGCGCTCTTCAACGCCACGTTTGGAAACTTCGCGGAGATGGTCATCGCCATCTTCGCCATACGGGCCGGGCTTCCGGGCGTCGTACGGGCATCCTTCACCGGATCGATCGTCGGCAACCTTCTCTTCGTGGCCGGTCTCTCCATGCTCGCCGGCGGCTGGAAGCATCGCACGCTCAAGTTCAATGCCCTGGCCGCGGAATCGCAGGCAGGGCAGCTCATTCTCGCCGTCGCTTCGTTTCTCGTTCCGGCGCTCTTCTTCCGCTCCGTGCAGTCCGCGCAACGGCCACGGCTCATGCATGAGGTTTCCATCGGCACTGCCATCATTCTGATCGTCGTCTACATCCTCGGCCTGCTGTTCGCGTTCAAGACGCACAAGGAGCAGCTCACGGCGGTCAACGAATTGCCGGAGCGGGCGGAGGAAGACGTCTGGAGTCTCCGGCGCGCCATCGGCCTGCTCCTTTTCGCCAGCGCGCTCATGAGTGTCATCGCCGAGGGCCTTGTTCATGCGGTCGGGGCCGCGGGGAAAGCGTGGGGGATGAACGACGTCTTTCTCGGCTTCGTGGTGCTGGCCATCGTCGGCAACGCCGCCGAGCATTCGACGGCCGTGATGCTGGCCATGCGCAATCAGATGGACACGGCGCTCAACATCTCGATGCAATCGAGCGTGCAGATCGCCCTCTTCGTCACCCCGCTGCTGGTCTTCCTCTCCTATCCACTGGGTCACCCGCTCGATCTGCTCTTCACGCCGTTCGAGATGCTCGCCGTCGGCCTCTGCGTGGCCATCTTTTCGTACCTGGTCATGGATGGAGAAACGAACTGGTACGAAGGGATCCAACTCCTGGCCGTCTACGCCATCATCGCCGTGGCGCTGTACTTCCTTCCGGCCGCCGCCGGTGCGGCCGTTCACTGACACGGTCGATCGCCTGGTTTCGCCCACCAGGTGCCCGCTGAGAGGAAATGTGCGCGAATCGGGTATTGCGTCACAAAATCACGCCCAATCCAACATACGATATTGGCGTGAAGGGTTCGCAAATCGGGCGTCCGTACTTTTTTGAAATATTCACGTTTGCGAACCTGGTCGTCCTCTTGTTCGTCCTGGGCAATGTCGGGCCGCTGGCGATACAAACAATGGGCTCCGTCATGCCGCCAATCGTGGTCGGCTTCCTCGTGCAGGCGCTGTTCGGCATTGCTGTCCGGCTCGCCTTTGCGGCCCGCCGCGGCTCCACGGCAGAGCTTCTGGCCACCTACCGATCGGGGGGATGGATTGCCGACACGTTTCGCCTGGCGATTTTCACCGGCCTCTGGGTCCATGTGTACGGATGGATCAAGTTGACCATGCCCATGCTGCACCCCCGGCTTTTCGACCAGGAGCTCTGGAACCTCGATCGCGCCGTGTTTTTCGGCTACTCGCCGAATCTGTTTCTGCTGACCCTCTTCTCTTCATCGGCGGTGCTGCGCGCGATCGACTGGAGTTATGCCTATGTCTTCTTTGCCAGCCTGAACATCCTTGCGATCTTCATCGCCTCGGCGCCGGACAGGCGGATGCGCATCGCCTTCATGAACTCGAACACGCTGCTCTGGCTGGGCGGCGCCTGGCTCTACGTCGCCGTGCCGGCACTCGGGCCTGCCTATCGTTTCCCCGAGGTCTGGTTGCCGCTGGCACCTCTGCTTCCCGAAACGCAGCACTTCCAGCGTCTGTTGATTGCGAACTACTCCGCCGTCCTGGCCTGGCTGCGGGATGTGCCGCAGCCGGTCAACATCCTTCTCGGCGTGGCGGCCTTTCCCAGTCTCCACGTAGGGTTTCAGACACTTGCCTTCCTCTGGATGCGCCGCCAGACGAGGTGGGGCGGGACCCTTTTCGGCATCTTCGTGGCCTTCATCTTCATCGGTTCGATCGTAACCGGGTGGCACTACCTCATCGACGGTCTCGCCGGCGCGGCCTTGGCGTGGGTGTCTTACATTTCGGCCCAGCGCGTACCCGCAATACGGGCCTGATTCCCGGCGTTTTCCCCGGTATGCCCGTAACCACCGAGAGGCAGACCGCGCTCGGCGAGATCCTGGCCACCCGGACGGCCGAGGGCGCGCCGGAGCTGTATGACAAACTCGAGAACAACGCCGTGCGCTGTTACGCGTGTGGCCATCGCTGCAAGATCCTCGACGGCCTGAAGGGCATCTGCAAGGTCCGCTATAACGAAGAGGGCGTGCTGCGCGTACCACGCGGATATGCGGCGGCATTGCAGGTCGATCCCATCGAGAAGAAACCGTTCTTCCATGCGTATCCCGGTGCGCTGGCACTCTCCTTCGGCATGCTCGGCTGCGACTATCACTGCGGCTACTGCCAGAACTGGGTCACCTCCCAGGCCCTTCGCGACCCGGTGGCGGGCGCGCCGCCCATGGATATCGAGCCGGCGGAGATCGTGAAGCTCGCCAAACGGCACGGCGCGAAGGTAGTCACCTCGACCTACAACGAGCCGCTCATCACCTCGGAATGGGCCGTCGAGATCTTCAAGGAGGCCCGCCGCGAAGGGCTGATCTGTTCGTACGTTTCCAACGGCAACGGTACGGAGAAGGTGCTCGACTACATCGAACCCTACGTCGACCTCTATAAAGTCGATCTGAAGGGATTCTCGGACGCGCACTATCGTGATCTTGGGGGAACGCTGCAGCCCGTGCTCGACACGATCAAGGGCCTCAAGAAGCGCGGCATCTGGGTGGAAGTGGTGACGCTCGTGGTGCCGGGCTTCAACGACTCGGACGAAGAGCTGACGAAGATCGCAGAGTTTCTGGCCGGCGTCGACCGCGATATCCCCTGGCACATCACCGCCTTCCATCAGGACTACCGGATGACCGAGGCCACGAACACGACGGCGCGGCAACTGCTGCGTGGTTATGAGATCGGCAAGCGCGCCGGCCTTCGCTTCATCTACCCCGGCAACATCCCGGGCGCCGTCGGCGATCGGGAGAGTACCCATTGTGCGTCGTGCGACACGATCGTCATTGGCCGCGTCGGATTCCGCGTCAGCTCGTATCGGCTGATTGACGGGCACTGCCCTGATTGCGGCACTGCTGTCCCCGGTGTCTGGGATGGCGAAGCGGCTGTTGGCCGAAGCGGCGTCCCGCGCCCGGTGTGGCTCTCGTGAGAGGATCTTCTTGATGAAACGGATCGCCATCGCACTGTGGGCGGCATTGATCGTCAGTACCCTCGCGGCCGATACACTGGCAGCGGTGACGCCTCCCAACCTCGGCTGGGCCACCGCGGCTACGAACAAGGACGGCAAGTTCGTGGTCGTGAGAGTTCGCAAAGAGATCCCGGCCGAGGCGAAGCCGGCGCAGTATCCGACCATGATCGAGATGCACTGGAAGTACACGCCCGACGCTCAGGGGATGCCGGCGGCAAGCGTCATCGCGCAGATGGCGAAGCTCGAAGCGGAGATCGATCCGATCCAGGGCGACCACGTTGGCTACCTGATGATGACCGTAACCGGGAACAGCGAGCGGACGTGGTTCTGGTACGTGGCCGATCCGAAAGCGTTCGGCGCCGCTCTGAACCGGCTGATTCCCGGCCATCCGTTCCCCATCACGCTGAACGCCGATGCCAGCGAGCCGGACTGGAAGACGTATCGAGCCATGAGGGAGAAGATTCATTGATGACGTAGTCCGTGCTCTCCAGTCCCGACTCTGCAGCCCGACTGCCGCCCGGCCGGACTGGAGATTCCGGCCTACGTAAGCAAGAGCCCGGCCGAACGTGAGCACGTTCCCGTTTTCCTTGTTAGAGTGCGCCTCCGAATGAGTGAACCATTCACCGAAGCCCTGCGCGTCACCGACCTTCCCGTCGGACGGATCAGGGCCGTGAAGGTCGATGACAGGAGCGTTGCCATCTCTCACACCGCGAATGGGTTCTTCGCGACGGACAACACCTGCCCTCACCGCGGAGGACCGCTGGCCGAGGGTGACCTGATCGGTGACGAGATCGTCTGCCCTTGGCACCTCTGGGGATTCGACCTCCGGACTGGTCTTTGCCCCGGCAACGCAGAGTTCACGATCGCCACGCATGAAGTGAAGGTCGAAGGTGATCGGATCCTCGTCAAACTCTCGCCCGTGCGCGAAACGTCGGGCGCACTGTGAATCCGAAACCGCTCCGCCATGTCGATGTCTTTTCGAGTGCCGGCAAGCTCGAAGCGCTCTACCGCGATCTCCAGGATCCCGCCGCCGTGGCCGTGGTCTGCCACCCCCACCCACTCGGCGGCGGCACGCTGCACAACAAGGTCGTGTTCCGCGCCGCGCGTGGGCTCGAGGCGGCAAATGTAGCCACGCTCCGCTTCAACTTCCGCGGCACCGGCAACAGCGCCGGGCATCACGAAGAGGGGGAAGGGGAACAGGGCGACGTCGTTGCCGCCATCGACTGGCTGATCCGAAAGCATCCCGCAATGAAGGTCATCGCCGGAGGCTTCTCGTTCGGCGCATGGGTGGCCTCGCGGGCGGCTTGCGAGATCGCCGCCGTCGACGCGCTCTTCCTCATCGGTACCCCGGTCAACAAATACGACTTCGGCTATCTACGCACCTGCGAGAAACCGATGCTCATCCTGCACGGCACGCAGGACGAATTCGGAGATGTCACCAGGATCGAGAAGCTCAGCCAGCAGATTCGCAACGCCGAGACGATGATCATCACCGGTGCCGACCACTTCTTCACCAAGCACCTCGACTCCGTGGAGGAGACGATGCGCATCTGGGCGACCGGGATCATCGAGGGGTGAGGCTGCTTCCATTGGTGCCCAAGGCCGGACTCGAACCGGCACGGATTTCTCCACACGCCCCTCAAACGTGCGCGTCTACCAATTCCGCCACTTGGGCTTGAAAAGAACGACTACCGTTTGGCCGGGGCTGACGGCGCCGAGGTTGCGCCGCCATTCATCACCGAGGAGCGCGGGCGAGCCTGAAGGATCGCCAGCGACAGCGAGGTGAGGACGAAGAGCACGAAGAATCCCGTCGTCAGTTTGTGCAGGAGCGTCGTCGCGCCGCGCGCGCCGAATGCCGTCTGGGATCCGCCGCCGCCAAACGCGCCCGCGAGATCCGCCCCCTTCCCCTGCTGAAGAAGGACGACGAGGATCAGGAACAGGCTGATGACGATGTGCAGAATGACAAGAAGTACGATCATGGATTCTCCGAAGCGATGCTGCTAACGGCGCAAGGGGGCGAATTCTTCCCGGAAAGGGACTGAGTGTCAAGGCTGCTCCGGGAGGGGACGGGTCGCGCACGATCGTCGGAAGCAAGCCCTGGCCTGCGACATCAAATCATCACGTCGTTCTGCGAGCTCGAAAGCAGAGTCATTGACTCCGCGAGGGCGAGGAACTTCTTCGAGTCGAGGCTGGCGCCGCCGACGAGGAACCCGTCGATCCCGCCGTGCGCGACGAGGTCGCCGGCGTTCTCGGGAGTCACGCTCCCGCCGTACAGGACCGGCGCGCGGCGGGCCAGGTCACGAGGCCAGTAGCGCATCAGCGCATCGCGGACGGCGCTGGCCATCTCTGCCACCATCGCGCTCGTGGCGTTACGTCCGGTGCCGATCGCCCAGACCGGCTCGTACGCGACGATCACCTCTGCTGCGTTTGCGAGCTGCGGCAATCGGAGAGCCGCGATCTGACCGGAACAGACGGTCGTCGCATTGCCGCGCTCGCGCTCCTCGAGGTTTTCGCCAATGCACACGATCGGTGTCAGACCGTTCTCGATCGCCAGCGCGGTCTTCTTCGCCACGACCGCGTCGCCCTCGCCGTAGATGTTGCGCCGCTCCGAATGGCCGATAATCACGAACCGCGCGCCGCAATCTCGAATCATGCGCGCCGATACTTCCCCGGTGAAGGCACCGGCCGGCTGTTCCGCGCAGTTCTGCGCCGCAACAGCGA
>DATLWH010000863.1:0-2789 GCA_035576505.1 Thermoanaerobaculia bacterium
ACCCCAGACTGAATCCCGGCAGACAACGACCTTCTTTCGCTGACCAAAAGATCAGCTCAGAGTTCGTGTGCCCGCCACCCGCTCCGCTCTGCCATTGTTTTCGTAGCAGCCGGCGCAGCACGGCGAAGGATCTCTTACTTCGGCGCGTCGCCCACGTAGCGTGCCCTTGGCCGGATCATTTCGTCCTTCGCGTACTGCTCGATGGCGTGACCGATCCAGCCGATGCTGCGCCCGAGGGCGAAGAGCGTCAATGAAGCCCCCCGTTCGAGCTTGAGCGTCCGGGCCAGAGCGACGAGGGCAAAATCGATGGTCGGCTTCTCACCGGTGAGCTCCTCGCCAGCGGTGGCCACGCTGCGCGCGAGCACCACTTCGGGCGATCGCGGGAAGCGTTTGGCAAGCATTTCCATCAGCAGGGCCGCACGCGGATCGCCGTTCGGGTAAAGACGATGTCCGAACCCGTGGATCGGCTCGTGACGGCGAAGGCGATCGGCCAGGGCCTTGCGCACGTCGGCGGGCCGGCGAAGATCGTTGAACATGGCCTCGACTTTCTCGCTCATGCCGCCGTGCTTGGCCCCTTCGATCGCCGTCAGCCCGGCCACGACGACCGCGAACGGACTCGACCCCGCCGAGGCCACGCAGCGGGCCGTGAACGAGGAGACGTTCAACTCGTGATCCGCGCAGAGGATCAGCGCGGCGCGCAACAGCTCCACGGCGTTCGTCATCTTCGGGGTCCAGTGCTTGCGCAGCGTCTCCTCGATGGAGTCTTCCAACTCCGCTGATTCGACGGCAATGCTCGTCAGGAGATTGACGATGCGCCAGCCGGTCTGTGCCACCGCCCGCGGGCGAAGGTCATAGGCGAGGGGGTCGCGCGCCCCCACGAGCGGCAGCATCGATTGCGCGCGGCTGACGAACGGCAGGTCCTCCGCGCTCTTGCCGCCGGCGACCACGTGCAGCGGTGTCGCGGCGAAGAGGCTGACGTCGAAGCTGCCGGTCCACAGCAATGCCGCCACTTCTTCCACGCTGCGCGTGCGCGCCAGCTCGCAAGCGTCGTAGCCGCGGTAGTAGAGTCGGTCGGAGTCGATCAGCGTGATTGACGATTCCAGGACGGGCACACCCCAATGGAGGGCCAGTTCGGCAATCTTCCCCGGATCGCGGCGTTGTTCGCTCCTGCTGCGCAGCCTCTCGACATCCTCGGCCGCATACCGGCGCTGGTGGGCATTGCCCGGCGCCGGCGCGGAACGGACCAGTCCCCGGCTGACATAGGCGTAGAGCGTCGTACGACTGACGCCGAGCTGTTTCGAGGCGTCGTCCGAGGAGAGCCACCTCACCATGTCACAGGCACGCTACCACTCGGATATTGATCGTGCAATCAATGTTGACAACATTGATGGACGGCCCTAGGTTTGCGGATATGAACGAGAGCAGCACCATCCACAACGGACTCGAAGGAATCGTCGCCGCGGAGACATCGCTGAGCATGGTCGATGGATCGGCGGGCGAGCTGGTCATCGCCGGATTTCCGGTCGCCGAGCTGGCCATGAACGCCACGTTCGAAGAGACCGCGTATCTCCTCTGGTATGGGGCGCTGCCGGATCAGGAGCAACTGACAGCCTTCCGAGCCGATCTGGCGGGGAGACGCGAGATCGCGGCGGTGGCCTACGACCTTCTGCTCGCGGCCGCGCGCGAGAAGGCCGACAGCATGGATGCGCTCCGCATGGTCGCCGGCACCGTGGGCCTGCGTGGGTCCAGGACCGATGATGAAGCGGCCCGCGATCTCCTGGCGGCGCTTCCGACGATCGTGGCCGCCTACTGGAGGATCGTCAGCGATCGCCCGCCGGTTGCGCCCCGGGCCGACCTGGGCCATGCGGCGAATTATCTCTACATGCTCTCCGGGGAAATCGCCTCGGAGGAGCGGGTGCGTGGGCTGGAAACCTACCTCAATACGGTCGTCGACCACGGACTCAACGCTTCGACATTCACCGCACGTGTGATTGCCTCGACGAATTCCGATCTCATCTCGGCGATCGCCGGTGCGATCGGGGCGTTGAAAGGACCTCTGCATGGCGGCGCCCCCGGCCCGGCGCTAGACATGGTGTTCGAGATCGGTACCGCCGCGCGCGCCGAGGAGGTGCTGCGAAAGAAGATCGAATCGGGCGAGAAACTCATGGGCTTCGGCCACCGCGTCTACAAGGTGCGCGACCCTCGCGCCGACGTCCTGGCTGCCGCGGCGGAACGGATGTTCACGCGCGGCGGCGACATGTCGCTTTACGAGCTCGCCCGGGCGGTGGAAGCCGTGGCGTTGCGCCTGCTCGAGGAGTACAAGCCCGGCCGCAACCTGCAGACAAACGTGGAGTTCTACACGGCGCTTCTCCTGCACGGTCTCGATCTCGAGGTTCCCCTTTTCACCCCTACGTTCGCCATCAGCCGGGCGGCCGGCTGGATCGCACACTGCTTCGAGCAGCGCCGCGCCAACCGCATCATCAGACCGCAGTCGGTCTACCGAGGTGACCGGGACCGGCGATGGGTGCCGGCCGCGGCGCGTGCAAAGAAACCCGCGGCGGCAACTCTCGTATCATGATGGTGGAGGCATAGTCATGTTTGCGTTGATGGTGCTCCTGGGGATGGCAATGTTCGCGGTCGTCGCACTCACAGCGGTGGCGGTGTTGGCGGTCGTTGCGAAGTTGATCCTGCTGCCATTGCGCCTGGCGATGTTGCCGCTCAAGCTCCTGGCGCTGCCGTTCATCGCCATTGCCCTGTTGATCAAATTCGTCTTTCTGATCACCATGGGC
>DATLWH010000864.1:0-2423 GCA_035576505.1 Thermoanaerobaculia bacterium
GACTCGCTCTACGACATCATCGGCTTCGAGAAGGTGGAGAAGCTGATGGAGCGGAGCGTGATCGAGATCGCTCCACTGGCCTTCATGCGCGGACGCACGCTCAACGACGCCTTCATCATCCTGGACGAGGCACAGAACACCACGCCCGAGCAGATGAAGATGTTCCTGACCCGCCTCGGCTTCGGCGCGAAGGCCGTGGTCACGGGCGATGTGACACAGGTCGACCTCCCCACCGGCAGCAAATCAGGCCTGCGCGTGGTCCGTCAGATCCTCGGCGACATCGACCGCATCCGCTTCTTCGACTTTTCGGACCGCGATGTCGTCCGCCATCCGGTCGTCCAGCGCATCGTCACCGCCTACGAGCGTGCCGACCGCGAGCGCGAAGCGCGCGAGAAACCGGAGAAGGTTTGACGAACGTCGAAGTCACCGGTGGAGCCGTAGCGCGCTTCAGCCGCCGCGAGATCGCCGAATTCGTCCGCAAGGTGCTCATCGCCCTCGACCATCTCCACCGGATCAATGCGGAGATCAGCGAGGTCTCCATCGCCATCGTCGACGACGAGGCCATGCGCAATCTCAATCGCAAGTTCCGCAGGAAGAACAAGACCACCGACGTCCTCACCTTCCCCGCCGACGAATCCGATGCCGATCCCCACGCCCAGGGACGCCCGTTGGGCGACATCGTCATCTCCGTCGATCAAGCCCGCCGCCAGGCCGCGGAGCAGAAGCATTCGTTAGCGACCGAGATCCGCTACCTGATCCTTCACGGCACCCTCCACGCCCTCGGCTACGACCACGAGACAGACGAGGGGGAGATGAATGCGCTGGAAGTGGAGGTGCGGTCGAAGGTGGGGCTCGATTAGTGGATCAGTGGATTAGTGGATTCGTTGATTAGTGGATTCGTTGATTAGCGGATAGCGGAATCCGCACCTGTTTAGCCCCCTAATCCACTGATCTACTAATCTACTGATCACTGATCTACTAATCCACTAATCCACTCTTCAAAACCCCTGGTCCCGATGCTCGCCAAACGTCTCCATCAGCTTGGAAACGATCTCGCCCACCGTGCAGTCCTGCCGCACGCAGTCGACGATGAACGGCATCAGGTTGGTGTTCTCGCGCGCGGCGGCATCGAGCGCGGATAGCGCGGCGGTCCCGTTGCCTGTTCGATTCGACCGGAACGCCCGCACGCGCTCCACCTGATCGCGCTCGACCGATTCATCAATTGCCATGATCGGCAGCGTGGCCGAGCCGTCGTCGACGAAATCGTTGACGCCCACCACGATCGCTCTCTTCTCCTCCAGGGCGCGCTGGGCCTGATAGGCTGACTCCCCGATCTCGTGCTGGACGAAGCCTGACTCGATGGCCGCGCGCGCGCCGCCCATGGCGTCGATGCGCCCGATCAGAGCGCGCGCCTCCCGCTCGATGTCGAGCGTCAGCGATTCGACCTCAAAAGCCCCGGCCAGCGGATCGGCGTAACGAGGCACGCCGGTCTCGTGCGCCAGCACCTGTTGGGTGCGCAAGGCGATCTTCGCGGACTCCTCGGTCGGCAGGGCCAGCGCCTCATCGCGCGAGTTCGTGTGCAGCGATTGGCAGCCACCCAGCACCGCCGCCATGGCCTGATAGGCCACGCGCACGACGTTGTTCTCCGGCTGCTGCGCGGTCAGGGTCGAACCGGCTGTCTGGGCGTGGAAGCGGAGCGCCAGTGACTTCGGATCCTTCGGCGCGTATCGCTCGCGCATCAGCTCCGCCCACAACTTGCGCGCCGCGCGGAACTTGGCCACCTCTTCGAAGAAGTCGTTGTGGGCGTTGAAGAAGAACGAAATGCGCGGGGCGAAGGAGTCGACGTCCAGTCCGCGATCCACCGCCGCCTGCACATACTGCAGTCCGTTCGCCAGTGTGAACGCCACCTCCTGCACGGCCGTCGATCCCGCTTCGCGGATGTGATAGCCCGAGACCGAGATCGTGTTCCAGCGCGGCACTTCCTTCGTGCAGAACTCGAAGATGTCGGTGACGACGCGCAGCGACGGCGACGGCGGAAAGATGTACGTTCCCCGCGCCGCGTACTCCTTGAGAATGTCGTTCTGGATCGTTCCGGACAGCTTGCTCCAGGCGATGCCGCGCCGTTCGGCGACCACCAGCAGAAGCGCCAGAAGGATCGAGGCCGGAGCGTTGATCGTCATCGAGATCGAGACGCGATCGAGCGGAATGCTGTCGAAGAGCCGCTCCATGTCTTCGATCGAGTCGATGGCCACCCCCACATTTCCCACCTCGCCGCGGGCACGGGGATCGTCGGAGTCCATCCCGATCTGCGTCGGCAGATCGAAGGCCACCGACAGGCCCGTCGTGCCGCGCTCGAGCAGGTAGCGGTAACGCTTGTTCGACTCCGCGGCGGTGGAGAAGCCGGCGTACTGGCGCATCGTCCA
>DATLWH010000865.1:0-4003 GCA_035576505.1 Thermoanaerobaculia bacterium
CGAGGCTTCGCATAGCCTCCACGAGGCTTCGCATAGCCTCCACGAGGCTTCGCATAGCCTCCACGAGGCTTCGCATAGCCTCCACGAGGCTTCGCATAGCCTCCACGAGGCTTCGCATAGCCTCCGCGAGGCTTCGCATAGCCTCCGCGAGGCTTTGAATAGCCTCCGCGAGAGCCCTACGCCAGCGCAAACGTTCGCAGCGGCGTGTGGATGGCGCCCTTCGGATCGAGCCGGCTGGAGAACAGCGTCACGGCATCGACCGCGAACGGATCCGACTTGTAGTCGCGCAAGGCGTTGTTGAAGATCTCGATACAGGCCGGCGGCCAGTGGTCGCGAATGCGGAAGAGGGTGAGGTGCGGCCGGAAATCGGCACGGTCGAGCGTGACGCCCGCGGCCGTCACGCCGGCGCGGACGGCATCGGCGACGGCTTGGAACTTCTCCTCCGGCCCTGCGCCGACCCATCCGACGCGGGCGTGGCGCGGGTTCGGAAAGAAGCCACTTCCTCGAAGACGCCCCTCGAAGCGCGACACTCCGGACAGGCTCTCCTCCACACGCGGTCCCAGCGCCTTCAGCAGCGATTCGGGCTGCTCGCCGAGAAAGGCAAAGGTGAGGTGTTGCGTCTCCGGACGCACCCACGAAGCCGGCGGCAGCTTTGATTTCACCATGGCCATGCGGTCGCCGATCGCGCGGAGCTCTGACTCCGGGAAGGAGATTGCGATGAAGAGGCGCATTGGTTTGTTGGAACGAGTGCTGAGGATTGTAGTCGTCAATCCGCCTGGCCCGCCAGAAACTCCGGCGAGAAGATGCGGGCGATCTCGTCATCGCTGAGCAGTTTCTTTTCGCGCAGAAGTTGAGGAATCGATAGGCCGCTCCTAGCGGACTCCTTGGCGATCTCCGCGGCCTTCGCGTAGCCGATGATCGGATTGAGGACCGTGGCCAGCAACGGGGAATGGATGTAGTACGCGGCACACCGTGCGCGATCGGCATCGATGCCGGCGATGCACCTGGCGATGAAGACCGGCAGGTAGTTCTTCAGGATCTCGATCGAGAAAAGGATCTCGAACGCCATCAGCGGCATCATCACGTTCAGCTCGAGCTGGCCGGCCTGTACGGCGTAGTCGATGGCCGTGGCCGATCCGATGATGTGGAAGAGCACCTGGTTCATGCACTCCAGCATCGACGGGTTCACCTTGCCCGGCATGATCGACGAGCCTGGCTGCACGGGCGGGAGAATGATCTCGGCGAGACCGGTTTGCGGACCGGAGGCGAGGAGGCGCAAGTCATTCATGATGCGCGTCAGCTCGAGGGCGAGGTTGCGAAGCGCACCCGACACGGCGGCGAGGGGAAGCTGCGACTGCATCGCCTCGCGAAGGTCATCGGTGGCGCTGAGGTCGAGACTCGTCAACTCATTCAAGTGCTTGATGACGATGTGACGATAGCCGCGCGGCGCGTTCAACCCGGTCCCGGCCGCGGTTCCGCCGATGCCGACGACGCGCAGCTCGCCCGCGGCGTCGCGAAGAAGGCGGGTGGCGCGCCGCGTGGCCGCCGCGTACGCGCGGAACTCCTGGCCCAGCGTCACCGGCACGGCATCCTGCAGGTGTGTGCGTCCGGATTTGATGACGCCGGCGAAGGCCTGGCCGCGCTCGTCGAGCGCCTCGGCCAGGGCATCGAGCTGGGGAAAAAGCTCGTTCAGGAGGAGCAGCGTGGCCATGCGGATGGCGGTCGGAAAGACATCGTTCGTCGACTGCGCCATGTTGACGTGATCGTTCGGATGGATCGGCTTGTACGTACCGCGCTGGGGATTGGCGAGGTTGGCGATGACTTCGTTCACGTTCATGTTGAACGACGTGCCGGCCCCGGCCTGAAAAACGTCGACGACGAACTGGCGGCGATACGTCTCCTCGCCGTTCAGAAGCTCGTCGCAGGCAGTGTTGATGGCGTCCGCGAGAGGAGCGTCGAGTGCTCCGAGCTCTTTGTTCGCCAGCGCCGCGGCTTTCTTCAGCAGGATGAATGCGCGGATGAAGAGTGGATGTTCGCGCAGCCCGCTGATGGGGTAATTCTCGACGGCGCGCTGCGTCTGCGCGCCGTAGAGCGCGTCGTCAGGCACCTGGACTTCGCCGAGGGTGTCGCGTTCAGTTCGCATCGGTCATAGCATCGGTCATAGGTCACGATAGAAACGGTAGCCGCCACCGCCAGCCGCCTTGGCAGAGTACATGGCTTTGTCAGCGCGCGCGGTAAGTACGTCAATCGAGTCTCCATCGAGAGGATGCATGCTGACCCCGACGCTCACGCTAACTACGAGGGTGTATCCGCCGTAGAGGAACGGGTCACGCAAGCCTTCCAGGAGCTTGCCGATCACGTGCCTTGCGTTCTCCAGGGAGCCAATGTCAGGCAGAATGACGGCGAACTCGTCACCGCCGAGGCGGGCGACCGTGTCAAGAGACCGCAGGCCGCTTCGTAACCGGGAGGCGATCTCACACAACAGGGCGTCGCCGGCGGGGTGACCGAAGAGATCGTTGACCTCCTTGAAGCTGTCGAGGTCGACGTATGCCAAAGCCAAGGGCGGCGTCTCCCCCTCGATCACCGCCCTCCGCTTCGAGCGCTCGAAGGCGCGACTCAGGCGGTCCTCGAAGAGAGTTCGATTGGCCAGTCCGGTAAGCGGGTCTTTCAACGCCCGTTCACGCAGATCACGCTCCAGCGTGGTCCGGTCGGTGACGTCGAGCGCGTGTCCCACAACGTAAGCGTCCTGGTTGGGCTCGCGGACCATGTAGTTTCGGTACTCCCACACTCGCTGGCCGCCGCTGTTGTCGAGAAGAATCATCGTGCCGCTCATCTGGCCCTCGGCGGCGATCCTGGCCAGGTAGTCGACGAACTTAGGGCGGGCTTTTGGAGCCAGAAAGTCCTCCAGATGATGGCCAATCATCTGATCCACCGTGAGTCCCAGGTTGGACGCGGCCGCGTTGTTGACCGAGAGGATCCTGCCATCCAGGGAATGCGTGCATAGGAGGCCCAGGCTGCGCTCGAAAAGAGCACGGTACCGCTCCTCGCTTGCTTCGACAGCGGCTGCGCGTTCCTTGCCCGCAATCGCCTCGGCGAGCATATCCGCAGCAACGCGCAGTCCCAGGATCTCGCCCTGCGACCACTCGCGCTCGGCTTCGCAGTCGTCGAAACCGAGGAACCCCCAGAGTCGTCCGCCCAACCGCACCGGCACCGCGGCAACGGAGACGACGCCTTGCCCCGAGAGTACTGTCCGCTCGCTGTCAGGAAAGCCCCGCACCGGACCGTGTACGGTCTCGCCGCGGGTGAAGCTATCGAGCCAGCGGCCGAAGCCGGCGACTCGGAATGGGATCTCCTGCCGAAGGGCCTCGGCCAATGGGGCGACCCCGGGCGCGGCCCATCCGAAGCGCAAACTCGCCGCAAACTCCCCATCCTCGGAGACGTGAAAGATGGAGGCCCTGCTGGCTCCCACCGCGGCGCCGATGCCTCCGACGACCTCGATTGCCACCTCCTCCCATGAGCCGGATTGGAACAGCCGTTTGGCCGCGACAGCCACCGCTTCGAGGACCATGCCACGAAGCTCGAGCTCTGCGTTGGCTTCGCGAACCATGAGTCCAAGCCGCCGCAACTCCTCCTCAGCCCGCCGGCGCCGAGTCTGGTCGTGGAATACGGCAATGGCATGGGAGACGCGGCCTTTGTCATCGAGAACCGGAGTTCCCCACGATTCGACCGAGATCCTCGAGCCCGGTTGCTGGATCTCGATGTCGTCACATTCGGTGGACTCTCCAGACAACGCGCGGGCGATGGTGATGCGCCTCGGCGGATAGAGTTCGCTGGTTCCGGCGAGAAACAACCGGGCGTTGAGATCCGATACGTGCATCCCGGCCGGTATGTCACGACCCATGAGCTCCTGGGCGGCTCGGTTGGCGTACCGGGATTTGTTGTCTGCGCCGGTGATGATTACACCCAGCGGGAAGGCGTCGAGATACTTGATCACCGCCTCCCA
>DATLWH010000866.1:0-9710 GCA_035576505.1 Thermoanaerobaculia bacterium
GCGATGCCATGGCCCGTGCCGAGTTTCTGCGGCTGACGGAGTAAGGGAGCAGCGATGGATCTGAAAGCAGGCGTTGCCATCGAGGAGATCGCCGACGGCGGGATGCTGGCCGGAGACGTGGATGGAGAGGCGGTGCTGCTCGTCCGGCACGGGAAGGAAATCTTCGCCGCCGGCGCGGAGTGTACGCACTACCACGGGCCGCTGGCCGAGGGCATCGTGTCCGGCGAGACGATCCACTGCCCATGGCACCACGCCTGTTTCGATCTGCGAACCGGCGCCCCTACCGCGCCCGCACTGAATCCGATCCCGGTATGGAACGTCGAACAGCGCGAGGGACGCGTCTTCGTGACCACGAAGCGCGAGATCCCCCCGCCGCCGCGCGCGCAAACGCCCCTCGCCTCGGTCGGGATCGCCGGCGCGGGCGTGGCCGGCAACGCCGCCGCGGAGATGCTGCGCTCGCAGGGCTTCGCCGGGACGATCACCATGATCGGCGCGGAAGAGACCGTCCCGATCGACAGGCCGAACCTCTCGAAGGACTATCTGGCCGGCACGGCACCCGAGGAATGGATGCCGCTACGCGACGCAGCGTTCTATCAGGCTCACAACATCGAGTTGCTCACCGGCCGCCGCGCCGTTCAACTCGATGCGAAGACGAAAACGCTCACGCTCGACGACGGATCGAAACGGGCCTTCGACGCCATCCTCATCGCCACCGGCTCGGAGCCGGTGCGCCTCTCGCCGCCGGGAGCCGGCCGCGTCCACGTGCTGCGCACGCTACGCGACAGCCGGACCATCATTGCGGAGGCTGCGAAGGGGAAACGCGCCGTCGTCCTCGGCGCCAGCTTCATCGGCCTCGAGGTGGCGGCGTCATTGAGAGCGCGGGAAGTCGAGGTCACCGTCGTCGCGCCGGACGAGGTCCCGCTGGGGAAGACGATGGGCGTCGAGGTCGGCGCGTTCATCCGCCGCCTCCATGAGGAGCACGGCGTCCATTTCCGCCTCGGTACGACCGTGGCCACCTTCGAGGGCGACCGCGTCGTCCTGGCCACCGGCGAGCCGATCGCCGCCGACTTCGTCGTAGCCGGCGTCGGCGTCCGCCCGAACACCCAGCTCGCCCAGGCAGCCGGACTGTCGGTCGACAACGGCGTCATCGTCGACGAGTACTTCCAGAGCAGCATCCCGGGCATCTTCGCCGCCGGCGACATCGCCCACTATCCCGACCGCTTCAGCGGCGAACGCATCCGCGTCGAGCACTGGGTGGCCGCCGGCCGGCAGGGCCAGACCGCCGCCCGCAACATCCTCGGCATGCGAACCCCGCACACCGTCCCCCCGTTTTTCTGGAGCGCCCACTACGACGTTACCATCGCCTACGTCGGCCACGCCGCCGGCTTCGACCGCATCGATATCCACGGCTCGCTCGACAAGCATCGCGCCCTGGCCGTCTACCGCACCGGCCCCCGCCTCCTCGCCGTCGCCGCCATCGGCCTCGACCGCGAGTCGCTTCTGATCGAAAAGGCGATGGAGGAGGGCGATCGCAACGCGATCGAAGCGGTGATCAAGGGGATGTGAGCGCCGGAGCGCTGCCGTCTCGGCGGCTGGCTCGGCGGCGTCCCGCCGCCGACCCGGCAAGACCCCAAACACTTGCTGGTAACCCGGCGGGAAGAGTGATGGCGATGAAGACACTCGACGATCGCGTGGTGAATCGGCCGGATCGCACGCTGAATCGCGCGCGCGCGCTGTGAATCAGCCAGCGCGGATTGTGAATCGTCCAGTCCGGGCGGTGATCTCCGAGGTTGGGCGGCGACTCTCCCATGCCGTACGGTGACGCTGCCAGGCTACGCGGTAACACTCCCGGCTTACGCGGTGACACTCCCGGCTTACGCGGTAACACTCCCGGCTTACGCTGTGACTCGCCCAACTCGGGCGGTGAGCCGGCTGGCTCGCGCGGAAAGTCATCGGGCTCGCGCGGAAAGTCACCGGGCTCGCGCGGAAAGTCACCGGGCGCGCACGCAAAGTCATCGAGCGTACACACAAAGTCATCGAGCGTGCATGGAAAGTCATCGAGTGCGCACGGAAAGTCATCGAGTGCGCGCAGAAAGTCATCGAGTGCGCACGGAAAGTCATCGAGCGTGCGTGGTGAGCCGGCGGCTCACGCGATGAGTCGGGTGATTGACGGCGGCGTATCAGGTTTTTTTTCGGTTGCCCCGCATTGCCCCTTGACATCACGACTCCACGGACCCATATATCTCACCGCAAAGTCAAAGATCGCAAGATCCCCGACTTTGGCGGCCGTCGGCGGTACGGGCGTGCTGGATAGCACATCAGACCTGTACCGGCGCGGGAGTCGAGTTAGCTCCTCCTGCCGCGGGCATCCGAGGTGTGTACACACTTCGGGAACACATCAACCGGAAGAATCGGCGCGTGGCCGAAACTTCCAGCCGGTGGCCGCTCGCACTTGTCGACGAGTCGTGGACGTCACCTCCGGCCAGACAGCTCGTGGTCTAAGGAGAAACGATCGTGAAAACCAATCAGGAAACCCAAAGTCCCGCCGTCCCTGCGGACATCCCGCAGCCGGCACCCACACTGGCCCCCGATGTGGTGGTCAGCCAGTTGCGGGCCATACGCACGCAGATCGGTGAAGTGGCGCCGCTGACGGCGAAGCAGCGCAAAACGCTGCGTAACGGCGGACGCACGTCCAATCCGATCCTGCAGGCGTCGATCAACGTCATCGGTGCGCTGGACATCGTCGAGCAGGCGGTCGGCCAGCCTGCCGACGACGTGCGTCAGTTGTACGACGATGCCAACCGCTGGACGGCGGTGGAGGATGAGCTCCGGACGATGCTGAACGGCGTCGCCGGGGCGAACCTCATCCGCCGCCAGCGGCTCGCCTTCGTTACGGCGCAGGCGTACAGCATCGGCACGCGGTTGGCGCGCGATCCGGCCAATGCCGTGCTCGTGCCCCATGTGGAGGAGATCAAGCGCTTGAAGAGCTTCAGTCGCCGCAAGAAGGCGGCCCAGGCTCCCGGCACGCCGCAGTCTCCCGCACCCGGCACGCCGGTATCCACGGCGCCCGAACCGGCGCCGCAGGGTTCCGGAACCTCTGGCAAGCAGCAGGTGTAACAGTGATGGGAGGGAGGGAGACCGGGCGCGCGCAAGCGCGCCCGGTCGTTTTCCCTGTCAAAGAGTGAAGGCTTCGCCAAGCCACGACCCTGAGTCAGGTGCGGTGGCGATGGTGACCCTCAATATCGGTGAACAACAACGGTGGTTTGTCGGTGGCTTAGCCGTACCGAGTGACGGCGTCGCGTAATTCTTCAGCCGTCTCGCCATGAGGAAACACCTGATCCTCTGATAGCCGGCGACATCGTTTGCGTCGTCGTAGAAAACGTCGTGAATCGCGAACTGATCGTCCTTCACCACAACGCGATAGTTCCAATGACTCACATCAGAAACCGCAACCGCGCTCCAAAAGAGTAGTGCATTAGTGAGATTGCCGCGAGCGGTAGAGCGTTGTGGTTGACGTGTTGGGGCAGGTCTGTCGTCGGTCGCTGCCACTCGTGTAATGACTAGTACGCACGCGCCGCAAGAAGAATAACCAGGACGAGGCATTGGATTCGCGTTACGTGCGTTCTCCAAGCGTCTTGGAGATCACCGGCGCCAACCGCACGCGATACTCACAAGTTACGACAGCTGCGGCTCGGTTAGCGTCCGGCGCAGCGTCCGAGTTAGGCGACGGCACCGAGCGCTGCGGCCAGCTCGCCACTTGTTGGAGTTCGCCAGCAACGCCAAGACACCTAAGAAGAAGATCCCGTTCACTGTCACGCATATCTAACTGTTCTTGGAGAGCTGATTCGATGCGATGGCCCGATGGTGGCAGACCAACAACCGACTCGTACCAGATAACACCCAGAGAGTAGACGTCCGTTAATGGGTCCCGGATCGTTGGATCACGTAGCAGCTCAGGTGCGGTGTAGATTCCGCCCGCTGGCGCCTCTCCAGTCCGGGTGATACGAGAGACGATCTCGTCTTCGACGAAAGCACCGAGTCCGAAATCGAGAAGAACTGAACGACCAGTGTTCTCAATCATTATGTTGCTCGGTTTGAGATCTCGATGCACCACCCGTACATCGTTATGAGCGTGTTCAAGGGCTGAGGCTAGTTCACGAACAAGGACTCGCGCGTCACGGACGGTGAGCCCACCGCGGTCCCGGATGCGCGACGTAAGGCTGGAGCCTTCAATCAACTCCATTCGGATGAAGGCCCTCTTTCCAATCAACCCAACGTCGTAAACCTGCACGATGTTCGGATGACGGAGATCGAAGAGTATCCGTCCCTCCTGAAAGAAGCGCGCGATCGCGTGATCAATGTCTGTGGTGAATGGGCTCGGATTCAAGAGCTTCAGAGCGAAGTCCCGCTCCAGCAGCTTGTGGCGGTAGCGAAACACCTCACCAAACCCGCCGCCACCGATCCGCTCCAGCTTCTCGAACAACCCAGTCGCAAGAACATCGGAGCCTTCGAGAAATTCAATCAGGGGATTCAGCCCGTCGCTGACGATCTTCTGTCGACGAGCCCACTTACCGCCTTCATCACCCGCTTCATCCCGAATGAGCGAAACGGCTTCACGTAGCGACGAACCTCGACGCAGCCATTCGGGAAGTTGCGATCTGATCTCAGGATGATTCTGCAGAGCCTTTCTAAGTTCTCGATATTCGTCGGGTACGTATCCTGATTGCTCGCCGCGCACCTCGTGAAACAGAGCAGCCTTGAGGGTCTCGACTAGCTCGATTAGGTCGTCGTTGTTCATGAATCAAGAGACTTTTCAGTCGCCCAACGGACCGTGCCTCAGCCGCACGGACACGCACGCGACATCGTATCGTACTCGGGACCCGGTAGGTTGCGGGGCCGTGTCGGCTGCAGATAAAGTTAGATGCTGCGGCTCAGCCGCTTTGGAGAACGGCGCGGGTGGTAAAGCAACTGAAACAGACGAAGACATAAACCATGCCACAGTCGGCAAGCGAGAAATCATCGCCGACGGAGTCGAGTTGGCCGTAGAAACTCATCGGTTCGCTACACGAGGCGCAGACGGGGACATCCGGAGTCTGGATCCACTCTGGTGCTCCACCAATCTTGTGACGGTTGCCGGCTTCGTCGTTCCATTTGAAGCCGACGGCCGCCCTAGCTTCGTCAGAAGCGGGATCAGCGCGGAGACGAATTTCGGGGATCTTCATTAGCGGATCCAGCTTGTTATTGAGACCTGCCGTGTCTCATGGCGAATACGCCATGACGGATAACGAGCGAATGTGTTAGGTACAGACTCGATCCTAACACGTGCCTCGCGAACGAGTTGGCTCATTCCCGGTTACTGTCATGGGGCGGTTATCCGTCGGGGTGTGACGGCGAAATCGTCATCCTAGCTGCTTGGAACATCGAGCAGGCGTAATCGCGCTCAACCACCGGCTACCGTCCCTCACGCCTCTGGCGTGAAGGGTCGTTCGTCTTGCCCTTCAGCGCTCTGGGGATCGTGCCGAAGCCCCACGAATCGAGAAGACCGTTGCGGAAGGCGACGTACTCCTGATGGCTGGATCCTGTCGAGTGGCCGCTCATGTCGTTCATAGCGTTCTCACCCGACTCGGAGGCCCAACTGCCGCCGGTTCTTTGATATGCAGACTCGAAGCTGTAGACCCGTACCTGCCACACGTCGTCGCCCACCTGAGACTTCTGGGTTGACTGGGGCTGAGGTTTGTAGCGCGGTCCGAGCCAGGAGTGCGTTCGGCTGTCCGGTCCCTCGAACTGATCGGGCGTGATTCCTCGGCGGAGGGTGAAGCAGTTGCATGCGTTCAACTCCATGAATAGCGAGGTCGAGCAGCCGGTAACGATCGAGCCAACCAGAATAGCGGCCAGGGCAATGATGAATCGCCTCATTGGGTGCCTCCTCTCGGAATGCGAAAACATGCGAGAGATGATCCATACAATTACGGTGGATTCTGGCGGCGATGTCTCCTGAAGCCTCCTCAATTCAGCACGGAGTGTCATCGATAGGGGGCGGAGCGTGAAACGGATCGATCCGGAGTCAGATGCTGCCGCGTGCCGCACAGACAAGAGTGTCTGTGCCACATCAATTCCGGAGTGTCCGGCCACATCAATTCCGGTTTTGGAAGGACGAAGGGAAACGGCGAAGCCGTTGTGGCACAGACACTCTTGTCTGTGCGGTGTTCTACCTCCTCTTCGTCCGATGCGTCGCAGGTGCGGTCCACGGGTCCTCGGGCCAGGGGTGTTTCGGATAACGGCCGCGCAGTTCCTTGCGCACCTCCTGGTACGCGCCGTTCCAGAAGCCGCGGAGGTCCTGCGTGATCTGGACGGGGCGGCCGCCGGGGGAGAGGAGGGCGAAGGTGATTGGCGTTCGACGCGGTCCGAGGCGCGGCGATTCGGCCAGGCCGAACAGCTCCTGCAGCTTGGCCGAGGCCACGACGGAGCCGTCGTCGCGATACTCCAGCTTCGCGCCGCGGCCACTCGGCAGCGGCACCGTCAATGGCGCCAGTGCGTCGAGCGTTCGCCGGAGGGGGAACGGGAGCTCGATCGCGACCTCGTCGAGGCTGCGTTTGCCGGCCACGGCGTGCGCGATCAATTCGGTCCAATCGACGTCGAGTGCGGCGAAGGCGACGCGCCGCGCCAGGAGGGGATCGGGCATGGCGTTCGCCGCCAGGATCCGCTCCGCCTCGGCCGGTTGCGGTTCGACGCTCTGTTCGTGGAGGAGGATGGCGCCGTACCAGCTCCGCTCCACGGCCCGGACCCGGTTGGCGGATAGGTTGTGCTCGACGTCACGCCGTGTCGGCAGGAGCCAGTCGCGCTCGATGATGCGGGCGTTGCGTACGAGATCGCCGGTGATGTCGAGGATGACCAGAAACTCGCCGTTGCCGTCGTCGATCTCACGCGCCAGCGTCGCACCGGTACCGGACGAGAGGAGCAGCCGAGGCGATTTCGGCTGCCGGCGCTGCGCCACGCGATCGGGATAGCCGGCCAGCAAGGCGTGCCGCAACGTTGCGTCGTCGGCATGCCGGCGGTAGCTGCTGCCGAGGAGACGGCGGACGATGGAAGAGAGCTCGTGGACCTCGGCCGGCGCTCCGCCGCTGAGTTGCACGGCGATGGAAAGCGCATCCTCGGAACCGTGAGCGTCGATCACGATGCGGGCCAGGCGTGGGTGGAGGGGAAGGGCGCGGAGCTGCTCGTGTCCTTCCGTGGCGCCGAGCGCGGACAGCAAGGCCAGCCCGGCCTCGATCCGTTCCTGCGGCGGCCGTTCGAACCAGGCGAATGTTCGCGGATCGCCGCCCCAGGCAATGATGTCGAGCAGCGGCGGAGCGAGGTCGACGCGGCGCACATCGGGCTCGCGGTGCGGCCGGAGGATGTCGCGAACATCCCACAGGCGGACGACATGACCCGGGCGGGTCCGTCCGGCGCGTCCGGCACGTTGTTCGGCAGAATCGGCGGAGATCCGTTCGATGGCGAGATGATCGACGGCGGTGTCGGGATTGAAGCGCAGCACCTTGTGGATGCCGGAGTCGATGACGTCAGTGACCCCTTCGACCGTCAGCGAGGTCTCGGCGATGTTCGTAGCCAGAATGACTTTGCGCCGCTGCGCCGGTGCCAGGGCGCGCTCCTGCGCGTCGACCTCGAGTGAGCCGTGCAGCGGCAGGACGAGCGCGTCGACGCCGGCCAGCTCGCCGCGGGTCCGCTCGATCTCGCGCATGCCGGGGAGAAAGCAGAGGATGTCGCCCTCGGCTTTGATCAACCGCTCGCGTACGGCCGCGGCCATCGTCTCGCCGGGACGATACTGAATGTCGACGGGAAAGCGGCTGGCGCCGACGTCGAAAACGCGCGCGCCGCCGAGGAAGCGCGAGACCTCGTCCGCGGCGATCGTGGCCGACATCACCACGACGGCCAGGTCATCGCGCGAATCCATGGCCTGTTTGGCCAGCGCCAGGGCGACGTCGGCATGGATGCTCCGCTCGTGAAACTCGTCGAGGATGATGATGTCGAAGTCGCTCAGCAGGGGATCGCTTTGCAGCCGCGCGGTGAGGATCCCCTCGGTGGCGACGAGGAGCCGCGTCGTTTTCGAAAACATTCTCTCGAAGCGGATCTGCCAGCCGATCTCGTCACCGATCGTCCAGCCACGCTCGGCCGCGATGCGCCGCGCGAGCGCTCGTGCCGCCACGCGGCGCGGCTGCAGCAGGATAGTGCGGCCGATTGCCGCCAGCGCCGGCGGGATGCGCGTCGTCTTCCCCGATCCCGGCGGGGCGACGATGACGGCGCTGCGCTGCGCGCGCACGTGGGCGACGATTTCCCCGACGTGCGCATCGATCGGGAGCGGCGTTTGCATCACAACGGGCATTATGGCCACCAAACAGGACGACGACGGCATCGACTACACCGCGGAAGGCTCGACACCGCCGCACGAGAAAAACGATCCGACGAATGACGGCTACGACGAAGCCGCCCACAACGGCCCCGGTGCGTACGGGGTGAAGGAAGGTGAGGGCGGCGTCTTCGGCACGAGCGGCGGCGGCACCTACCGCGGCGGCATGCACGAAGAGGAACGGCCGGCGGTGGACACGGAGAAGAAGGCCGGCGCGAAGCGCTGATCGCCGGAGCGCCGGCGTCTCGCCGGCTGGCTCGGCGTGCGTCCCGCCGCCGGGTTACGAGCAAATGTTTTGGAGTCTTGCCGGGTCGGGGGCGAGACGCCCCCGAGCCAGCCGGCGAGACGCCAGCGCTCCGGTGCGCTACGCCTCCTTCGCCATCTTCTGTTCCACGGCGTTGATCTGCGCCTGCAAGGCGTCGAGGCGCTGGAGCAGCTCGGCATGGCGTTGCACTTCCGCGGACGGCGACTTCGGCTTGATGCTGAACGCGCCGCCTGGCTCGAGGATGCAGGTCTCGACGTCGTGAATGCCGTCGAAGCCCTGGCGCCGGATGACGCTCTGCAGCTCGGCCGTCGTCAGCAGCTCCTTGGCCATTTCGTTCTTACGCATGTGGCCCTCCTTGATGAGCGTGGCCGGCTTGCCTTCCATCCACTGGTCGAGCCGGCGATGGCGGAAGAGGAAGCGGACGACGAGGTAGTTCGTCACGAGCAGCGTGAGGGCGCCCACCATCCCGCCCAGGACGGAGTTGTCCTCGCCGATGATGGCGTTCTGCACCGTGTTCGACAACGACAGCAGCACGACGAGGTCGAACGGGTTGAGCTGCGCCAGCTCGCGTTTGCCGAAGACGCGCAACAGGATCACCAGGAAGGCATAGACGAGAATCGGCCGGATGATCTTCTCCAGAAGCGGGACTGGCAGGTTGAAGAGGTGTGCGGTGATTTCGTGCATGGAACTATGATGCACCCTGATGAGTCTCGATGATCCTTTCGATCAGGTCGCGGAGTTCCACCGCCGTTTTGGCCACCCTGTGGCCGACCGTCCGCAGCTCCTGAAGCCGCCGCGTTCGGACGTCCGCGTGGCCTGGATGCGCGAGGAGGTCGACGAGTTCGTCGAGTCGGAGAACGTGGTTGATCAGGCCGATGCCATGATCGATCTAATCTACTTCGCCCTCGGCACGCTGGTGGAGATGGGCGTCCGTCCCGGTCCGCTGTTCGACATCGTCCACTCCGCGAACATGGCCAAGCTCTGGCCGGACGGCACCCCGCGTGTGCGCGAGGACGGCAAGACCATCAAGCCGCCGACGTG
>DATLWH010000867.1:0-3373 GCA_035576505.1 Thermoanaerobaculia bacterium
GCAGGGCTCGCGGCCGTGCTTGGGCTCGTATCGATTTCGGCCGCCCATGCCGCGATCGAGAGCCCGATCCACCGCAGTTTCAACGTCCGCCCCGGCGGAACGATCATCATTGACGCCGACGTCGGCGACATCAAGGTGACCTCGGGCGCGGCCAACGCCAGTATCGACGTCGTTCGCGTGGCCAAGACATCGAGCCGTTCGCACGCCGAGGAGCTCTTCAAGGACTTCGACGTCACCTTCGCCCAGGCAGGGAACGACGTCCGCATCCGGTCGCGCTACAACCACCCCACGTCCTGGTTCCACTGGAACCTGGACTTCGACGTTCACTACGTGGTCCACATCCCGTCGCAGTACAACGTCGACCTCACGACCTCCGGTGGAGACATCTCCGTCTCCGATCTGGCCGGAACGGTGCGGGTGAAAACATCCGGCGGCGACATTTCGCTCGGACGGATCGGGGGAGCCGTCGACGCGCATACGTCGGGCGGCGACGTGTCGATGGCAGGTTCTCATGCCGGCGCGCTATTGAGCACTTCCGGCGGCGATATCAAAGTCGGCGATGCAGGCGGTTCCCTGAACGTGAAGACCTCGGGTGGCTCGATCGATATCCGGCACGCCGGGGCCGATCTGAAGGCGCACACATCGGGCGGGTCCATCGACATCGGCGACGCTGGCGGCGCCATCGACGCCACCAGCTCGGGCGGTTCCATCCACGCACGCCTCTCAAGGCAGCCGCGTGCCGATTCGCTGCTCTCGACGTCCGGCGGAGGCATCACGGTTTCCGTCGCATCCAATATGGCGCTCGACATCGACGCGCACACGAGCGGCGGCGATGTTGCCTCGGATGTTCCGGTGACAATCCTCGGCAAGCAGCACGACTCATCGCTGAACGGCAAGTTGAACGGCGGCGGCCCCAAGCTCGTCCTCCGCAGCTCCGGAGGCGACATCCGCATCAGGAAATAGGAGCCTCACGCGGTAGAAAAGATCTGACGAAGATGGTGGCGGAGCCTTGGGCAACCAACGCTGCCGGCCGTGCCCGGCTCAGCCGGCTGCGAGGATCGCCTTCGCGGCCGCGCGCGCGCTGGCAAAGGCGGCGTCCGACAGGATGCCGCCTTCGCCGACCCAGTCGCCTGCCACGTAAAGACCGCGCACGGATGTCGCCGAGCGTATCCGCTGAGACTTGCCCTCCGGCTCGACGAGCGCGTTCGACACTGTCATCGACGGCAGGAAACGGCGGTGGACAATGAGGTCACGCCAGCCGGGTTGCATCTCATCGATGAGTGCTTCCAGTTCTTCCTGCGTACCGTCGCCATATCTCATGGCGTGGATGAGAGCGCCGCCCTTCGGCGTCAACTGCGCCCACTTCGAATGGACCGAGTAGTAAAGCGGTCTGTCGATGCCTAGTGCAAACGTGTTGCGAGGCATGGGGAGCTTCGACAATGCCACGTCCAGGCAAGCCGCCGTCACCGCGGCCGTCGAGGGCCAGTCGAGAGCAGGAACGAGCTCGCGGGCAGTGGCAGGATCGACAGCGAGAAGGACCGTTTCGGCCGGGATGCGCGTTCCCTTGTCGGGGTCGGACATGTCCGGCATGGCCAGCGACATCGTGTCGTTGCGGACGTCGACTTCGAGCCCGCCGAGCTCCACGCCGCGCACCGCACCACCGTCATGATCGACGCGCACGACACGCGAGCTCGTCACGAAATTCACGCCGGAGGCAACCGCGGAGCTATGCAGTGAGTCGACGATCTTCTGCCATCCTTCATCGACGTAGACGACGCCACGGATGGCCAGCCGCAGATGAGCCAGGGCAACGCTCGCGCTCTGAAGGTCGGCGCGGTCGCTGTAGGTCGCAAGGCGGAAAAGCGCCTCCAGCACCTGCCGCAAACGCTCGTCGGAGGTGTTCGCATCGATCCACTCGCGCACGGTCATCGATGCGTAGGGTTTCGGATCGATGCGGCGAATGCGAAGAAGCAACATCGCGGCCTGCGCCTTTGCCTTCAGTCCGAAGAGCGAGGTCGTCAGCAGCGACCATGGAGCGCTGGGTAGCTTGTGCCGTTCGTTGCCGAGGATGGCTACACCACGCGCTTTCGGGATGCCACCGCGCACGGGGATGCCGAGCTCGCGAAGCACGTTCCAGCCGAGGCCGTTGCGATAGAACGCATGCGGCCCAAGATTGAACCGGTAGCCGTGGCGGAGATGGGTCACGGCACGGCCGCCGAGGTAACGGCGGCGTTCGAAGATCGTTACGGTGCGGCCCGCGCGCGCCAGGAAAACAGCCGCCGAGAGACCGGCCAGACCGCCGCCGACGATGATGACGTTTTTGGACACGATGAACGCGGATGCTACCGCGAATTCACCGCGAGCGAGAATGAAGTGTGGCACAATTCCACGTCTCACTCCCAGGATGAAAACACTACATCGCAACCGTTCTTGTGTCTTTACGGCACGAGAGGCCGCGATGGGTGCATGCTCAGTCGGAGAAAGATCCTGCGCAAACTGGCGGTGTGGTTGCTGCTGATACCGGTCACGGGATTTGCCGCGTCGGGCGATGAGTTCTATCAGCGCCTCTACCAACGGGGAATCGCTCATTTTGCCGCCGGTGAATACGCGAGCGCCTTCACGGAAATGCGCAACGCGGCATTCGGCTTCGTCGAGCACGTCGATCAGTTCGAAACGGCCCAGACCTACGCCGCCATCGCCGCCCACCGGCTCGGACACGACGGCGATGCGCGCGACTCGCTTCTGCGCATCGTCGGGGCAGAGAAAGTACAGCCGCACTACCGTTCCGTGAAGCTTCCCGATGATCTGCGCGCGGAGAGCGACAGCATTGCCGCCACGCTATTGACCAGCCAGGAGTGCACGCTCCTGGGCGTCCCCCAGCAGGTACAAGACGCCGCGAAGACCGCAAAGCCGCCGGTGGTCGTGCCGACCCCTGGGAAGAGGCCGAACGTCGCTGTAACCGCACCGCGCGGTCAGGGAGCTGCCGACACGCCTCCCGGAACGGATCCCGGGACGCAGCCGAAACAGACAGCACCGCCACCCGTTGCACAGACGCCCCCGCCGGCCATGCCTCAGCCTGCCACGCCACCCCCTCAACCTGTAGTTCCGGTGACGCAACCGCCGGACCCTGTCACGCAACCGGCACCGCCGTCGGCAGAGGAAGCCAAACCGCGGCTGCAGCCTTCACCGCCAGCTTCGGTCCGGCAGCCGGAGGGAAGAAATGCGGATGCCAGCCTCGCCGAGGCCCAACGTGCGCTTGACGACGGCGAGATCAGCCGAGCCCGTACGATCTACAGCGCGTTGCTTGCCGGGCCTCAGCTCACGCACGCCGCAACGCTGCGCCTGGCGGAGGGACTGTATCGCGTGCGCGACT
>DATLWH010000868.1:0-3176 GCA_035576505.1 Thermoanaerobaculia bacterium
GGCCGCGCTCGTCGGCGGTATGGAGGTGGCCCGGATCATCCATCCCTACGCCGGTTCGCTTTTCTTCATCGCCTCGGTTTTTCAGTTCTTCCATTGGCTGGGCGACATGCACTTCCGCTCTGACGAGAAAGGGGCGTGGAAGCCGTCGAAGCTCATGGCCTACATGCGCTGGGAGGAGAATACAAACGACGAGGGTGGGAAGTTCAACCCCGGGCAGAAGGTCTTCTTCTTCGCCGTCTGCCTCGGCGCACTGGGACTGCTCCTGAGCGGTCTGATCATGTGGTTCCCGCTCTACTTCCCGCGGATCATCCGTGAGCTGGCCATTCTGCTCCACGACATTACGTTCATCTGCTTCCTGATCGGGATCATCACGCACATCTACCTCGGCACGGCCGCGGAGCCGGGGACGTTCCGCTCGATGACGCGCGGCACGGTGACGCGTGCATGGGCGCGCCTCCATCACCCCGGCTGGCTCCGCGACATCACGAAGAAATGATCGTCTCAGCCCCGGTCCATACAGGGTTGGAGCTCCGCTCCACTCGTGCGGAGACGCTCGCCGCGGGCGCGCCGGCCGCGCGTGAGCCGCTCCTCTTCGCGGCCACGCTCTTCCGCGCGCAGGCGGCGCTGGCGAAAGCGATCGAGCCGATGGCTCTGACGGGACGGTTCGACGACGACGTCGACCGCCTTCTGCCGTTGACGGAACCGCTGCTGCGAATCGTGGCGGACCGCGGCCCGGATCTGCTCGTGGAGCAATCGCTGGCGCGGCTCGACGACGACACGACGACCGCTCGCTCCCGCCTCCGCCTCTACTGGAGCGGCGACGTCTCGGCGCGGGAGGATTACCTCTCACGCGCGATTCTGCGGCCGTACGCGGAGGTCCTGCGCGCGCAGGGAGCAACGCTCGACCGGTTGCACCGGCCGCGGCACTGCCCGTTTTGCGGAGGGGCGGCCATGATCAGTACCCGCCGGACGCCGCCGGATTCCGAGTCGGGAATCCGACTGCTGCACTGTGCGCTCTGCGCGCTGGAGTGGAACATCAACCGTATCTGCTGCCCGGCCTGCGGTGAGGAGGATCCGTACAAGCTGCCGATCTATACCAGTGAGCCTCATCCGTCGGTTCGCATCGAATCGTGTGAGACGTGCCGCCGCTATGTGAAGTCGATCGATCTCACGCAGGACGCGCGGCCGATCGCGGAAGTCGATGACCTGCTGTCGCTCTCGATGGACCTCTGGGCGATCGAGGAAGGGCTGGTTCGCATCGAGCCGGGGCTGGCGGGAGTGTGACGGCAGGGGAGGATGCGCGATCGCTCGACTGGTTGCTGGCCGGGCAACGCGCGCTTCGGGCCCGCTTCGATGATCTCTCCCGTGCCCTTCGCCGCGGCGACGCGACGGCTCTCGACGTGGCGTTGAACGATTTCGAGCACCATCTCGTCCGCTGGACCACGGCGGAGGAGCAGGCGCTTCTACCCGCCGTCGTCCGCGCCGCCATCCCCGGCCGCGATCCGCGACGCGAGCTCCGTCTCGAGTTCGTGCAGATCCGCGAGCTGACCCGATTCCTAATGCGGCAGCGCGCCGATCGCATTCGCCCCACCGATCTCACCGGCTACCTGGAGAATCTCGACCGCCGCCTCACCGCGCACGAGCGCGAACTGAACAACGTCTACTACCCCGCCGCCGCGGGGACTCTCACCGAGGAGGAGTGGACGATTCTTGAGGGAGCACGGCCGGAGGCGTAGCAAAGCAACTGTCGTCCTGAGGTTGTGAAAGGAACCGCTCTCACAGGGCAATTTTGTCATCCTGAGCCTGCCGCCGCACTTCGCTCGCTGTGCTCGCTCAGCGGCTCCGGCGGGCTCAGGATGACAAAATTATCCCAACTGCATCACTTCGAACGGTGGCTCGGTGTCAGGTGCGAGCAGGCGCTGATACGTCGCGGAGAGTTGTTCCTGACTCCATCCGAGGAAGAGGCCGTCGCCGCGATAGAGGGGCGCCGCGCCGGCGGCGTCGACCAGGGTGATCGTGCCGCTGCCGGCGTCGGAGTCGATCTCCATACGCCAGGCGGAGTGAGTGACGCCGCTCTCCCGCGTGCGGATGGAGGCGCGCTCGAGGGAACGGACGGTAAGGGTCTCGTCGCTCATCGCACCTCGCCGGTGTAGACGTTGAAGCGGCCATCGCGGACGAAGGCGAGCAGCGTCACGCCGAAATCGCGCGCCAGGTCGATGGCCAGTGATGACGGGCCGCCGACCGAGGCCACGGTCGGAATGCCGGCCACGATCGCTTTCTGCACGATCTCGAAGCTGGTGCGGCTGCTGACGGCGAGAATGGCATCCGGCGGCGATGCCGCGCCGTCGCGTACGAATGAGCCGATCACTTTGTCGACGGCGTTGTGGCGGCCGACGTCTTCACGCGAGCGGAGAAGTGTGCCGCCGCCGTCGAAGAGGGCCGCGCCGTGTACCGAGCCGGTGGCGCGGAAGGCCGGTTGGGCCTCGTGCAGAATCTCCGGCAGGCGGTGAATGACGGCGGCGTCGACGGCGCCTGCCGAGGGAACCGGGGAGCAGGCCACGCGAACGGCTTCGATCGACGTCTTCCCGCACACACCGCAGCTCGACGTGGTGTAGAAGTGCCGCTCCAGACGCGAGAGATCGATCCTGGCATGCGGCGCCAGCGCGACGCGCACGCGATTCGGTGAGCCCCAGTGCCGCACCGATTCGATCTCGTCCGCCGCCCGGATCAATCCTTCGGTGAAGAGGAACCCGACGGCGAGGTCGAAGTCGTCGCCGGGTGTTCGCATGGTGACGGAGATGTTCTTCTCCCGGGCCTCGGCGCCTCTGCCCCAGGCGGCGCGAATCTCCAGCGGCTCCTCGACGGCGACGACGTCGTCTCTCTCCTCGCGAGCCGCCGTCCCCACCCTGGTCATACCGACCGAGGTTGTCATCTCCGGCATGGCCGGCATTCTGACAGAAAAGGTGGGGGGAACGGAGCCGTGGGGCGAAGACAGGAGTGTCTGTGCCACATTCCCGGGCCGATGTGGCACGGACACTCCTGATGCCGCATCAAAACGATGCGATGCCGCATTAAAACGATGCGATGCCGCATCAAAACGATGCGATGCCGCATTAAAACGATGCGATGCCGCATTAAAACGATGCGATGCCGCATTAAAACGATGCGATGCCGCA
>DATLWH010000869.1:0-3690 GCA_035576505.1 Thermoanaerobaculia bacterium
TCTCGGTCGACGTCAGGGCGATGTTCGGCTCGGGCATGACGAAGATGTTGTAGTGGCTGAGGTCCTGCGCGTTCGTTCCGTCGCCGTAGCTGATGCGCGCGCCGACCGGCAGGCTTTCCACATGGAAGCCTTTCTTGACGAGGTCAACGCCCATCGCGGAGTGGGCGCCATTCCAGTACGTCTCGGCCGTTGATGACGTGATCCCCGACTGGTCGGGCGTGGGAAAGCGCTGCGCGATCCCGCAGGAGTCTTCATCGAGCGTCCAGTCGGCATTGCCTGCGGTCTGGGCATGTGCGGCGTCGAAGAGGATCGTCTTCTGTTGCGCAGCGACGCTCGAAGCCACGAGGAGAGTCAGGATCATCACGACGACCGGGAGACATCGTTGTTTCATCAATTCCTCCATTCATTCACGGGGGGTCTAAAGTTGACCACCTGAGCATTGATTGACCCAGGCAGTGTGCAGACGTTGACCAGGGGTTCTGAGGGACTGGGGACGACCTGCGGGGAGATTTCGTGTGAATTGCACGTAAGGTGCCGGGCCGGGCACAGGCGGCGAGCGCTGTCATCCAGAAATGCAGCTAAGATTCGCAGCCCGGAGGAAACGATGAAACATTCGCTGATCACCGTCGCCGCGCTCCTGCTCACCGCCATCCCCGCGTTTGCACAGGACGCTCACGCCGAACATCAGATGGCGCCTCCCTCCAGCGTTTCGCAGGACTGGGCGAAGCAGCGCGTGGACAAATCGCCGCGCCACCACGAATGGGTGAACCTCAAATACGGTAACCGCGTCGTCAGCGCCTTCGTCGTCTATCCCGAGGTGAAAGGGAAGGCGTCTTCGGTAGTCGTCATCCACGAAATCTTCGGGATGAGCGATTGGGTGCAGATGCTGGCCGACGAGGTGGCCGAAGCGGGCTACATCGCCATCGCGCCCGATCTTCTGTCGGGCATGGGACCGAACGGCGGCGGGACGAGTGCGTTCGCGGACGCCACGGCTATCGGCAAAGCGATCCGCGACCTGCGGCCGGACCAGATCACCGCTGACCTGAACGCGGCGGCCGACTACGTGGCCAAGCTCCCCGCGGCAAACGGCAAGGTGGCCGTGGCCGGATTCTGCTGGGGAGGCACGCAGTCGTTCCGCTTCGCCACGAATCGCCCGACGTTGTCTGCGGCGTTTGTCTTCTACGGAACCGGTCCGGAGACGGCGGAAGCGACGGCGATGATCACGGCGCCGGTCTATGGGTTCTACGCCGGCAACGACGCGCGTGTCGGCGCCACGGTGCCGAAGACCGAGGAGATGATGAAGGCGGCCAAGAAGACCTTCGACCCGGTCACCTACGCCGGCGCCGGGCACGGTTTCATGCGCGCCGGTGAGACCCCTCCCCCGCCCGCCGATGCCGCGCAAGCGGTCAAGGACGCATACGCCGGAAACAAGAAAGCGCGCGACGAGGCGTGGACGAGATGGAAGGCGCTGCTCGGGAAGATGTGAATCGAAATTCTGAAGGATGAATCATGAGGGATGAAGGATGAAATCTGAAGAATGAACCATGAAGGAATGAATGGGTCATCCTCTCTCACCCTTCACTCTTCACTCTTCATCCTTCATCCTTCAGCCTTCATCCTTTAACCCTCACGTCCGCGCGCGCCGCGGCGCGGCGGGCAGGCTGGCCGCCTGCTGGGCCACCCGTTCGCGGAGGCTGGAGCAGACGACGTCGCAGAGCTTGAAGACCGTGGCATCGGCGATCGAGCAGTAGACGGTGTTCCCTTCCTGCCGCCGGCCGACGAGCCCGGCCTCCTGAAGGATGCGCACGTGCTTGCTGACGTTGGGCTGGCTGGCCTCCAACTCCTCGGCCAGCTCGCCGATGCTCTTCTCTCCCGGCTCGAGAGCCTGGAGGATGCGAAGCCGGAAGGGCTCTCCCATCACCTTGAACCGCGCGGCCACCAGAACGGTGGCTTCGGGGGTTAGCTGCAGTCGTGTCTTCATGGCGGGGGTAACCCTTCCTCGTTCGATCTACATTCCGTGATGTACTATATCGCACTATTGGAATATAGTTACAAGCATTCACCTTTCGGCAGCAAAAGCAGGAGGCTCCACATGACAGTCGATCGTTACCTTCACCTCATCGCCGGCACCATGGTCACCATCAGCATCGCCCTGGCCTACTTCGTCCATCCGGGCTGGCTATTCCTGACGCTCTTCGTGGCCCTCAACCTCGTGCAGTCGGCATTCACGGGCTGGTGCCCGATGATGACCATCCTCCGCAAGCTCGGCGTGCGCGAGGTCTCGTGCGAGGTCCCGAGGCCTTCGTGATCCGGCGCCGCATCGCAACCTTCCTGGCCATCATCGCCGCGCCCCTCTCCCTTGCCGCGGCGGACGCAGATCCGCGGCGCGTCAACCTCGAGGAGGCGATGACGATCGCACTCGCGGAGCAGCCGTCGATGACGATCGCCTCGGCGAACGAGCGTATCGCCGGCATCCGGCTCCAGGAAGCGCGAAGCGCATGGCTTCCGGTGCTGGAGGCGAGCGAGGCCTACAGCCGCGGAAACAATCCGGTGTTCGTCTTCGGGTCGCTGCTCGAGCAGGGCCGCTTCGGCGCGGCGAACTTCGATCCGGCCTTCCTCAACAATCCGCCGTCGCTGACCAACTACCGCTCGGCCCTCTCGCTTCGCTATCCGCTCTTCGATCAGTTCCAGCGGATTGAGAGAACGGCGGCGGCGAAGTCGGGCGTGGCGCGCGCGGCGGCAGAGTCGTCCGGCACGGCGCAGTCGGTCCGACTCGGCGTTTTGCGCGTGTTCTACGGCGCCCTTCTCGCCGCCGAGGAGGAGCGCGTGGCCGAGCAGGCGGTGACGAGCGCCGAAGCGGACGTGAAGAGGATTCGCGACCGCGTCGACACGGGTCTTCTCGTGCAGTCGGATCTTCTGGCGGCCGAGGTGCAGTCGGCGACGTTCCGCCAACGCGCCGTGGCCGCGCAGGGAGAGGCGGCCATCGCGCGGCGCGCACTGGCCAACGCGCTGGGACGGCCCCACGAAGCGTTCGCGCCGGACGGCGCGCTCGTGGCGCGCGATCTGCCACTCCCTGATCTCTCCACGCTCGTGGCATCAGGGGTGGACGCGCGCAGCGACGTCCGCGCGGCGCGGCTCGACGAAACGATCGCCGCGACCCAGCAGCGCGCCGCGGCCGGGCGGCTCCTTCCCCGTCTCGACGCCTTCGCGAACTGGGGAGCGAGCGGCGGTTCGTTCTCGCAGCGCAACAGCGACCACACGCTCGGCGTCGTCGCCACATGGCGCATCGCCGACCCGACCGTCTGGCAGGAACGGCGCCGCGCCGCGGAAGAGGTAAAGATCGCCGAAGCGCGCCGGACCGAGACGGCTAACGGCGCGGAGCTGGCCATCGCCACGGCGTGGGAGCACACGCGCGCCGCGTCGGCGCGCGAGCAAATCGCCTCCCAGTCGATCGCGCAGGCCGATGAGGTTCTGCGGATCGTACGCGACCGCTACGAGCAGGGATTGACGTCGATCACCGAGGTGCTGCGCGCGCAGACGGCACTCATGGAGGCGCGCCTCCTGGCGCTCGATGCCATCTACGACCACTCCATCTCATACGCCGAATTGCTCGCCAGCAGCGGCCGGCTCGATTCGCTGGATATGTTCACGCGCCCGGCCGTTCGATCCACAGGAGAAGCCCAATGAATA
>DATLWH010000870.1:0-8101 GCA_035576505.1 Thermoanaerobaculia bacterium
TGCGGGCTGGCGGAGAGAGTGGGATTCGAACCCACGGTACGCGTTAACGTACACACGCTTTCCAAGCGTGCGCCTTAAGCCACTCGGCCATCTCTCCGTTCGATACTCACGCATTCGCCGAAACGCAGCTCCCCGAGGACATCCCGAGAAGACTATGCCAACCAACGCAGGCCGCCACGCGGTCTGGCGGAGAGGGGGGGATTCGAACCCCCGATACCCGTGAAGGTATAACGGTTTTCGAGACCGCCGCGTTCAACCACTCTGCCACCTCTCCGTATCCTGCGACCGCTTGCGCAACCCTTGAAAGAACTCCTGCAGAAGACGCTTCGACTCCTCGGCTTCAACGCCGCTGATGACTTCCAGGCGGTGATTGAGCCGCACATCCTGGACGAGATTGCCGAGCGTACCGCAGAAGCCCGCCTTCGGATCAAATGCTCCGAAGATCAGCCTCGCGACGCGCGCGTTGACGAGCGCTCCGGCGCACATCGCGCACGGCTCGAGCGTCACCACCATCGTCGTCCCTTCCAGCCGCCAGTCTCCGATCGTCTCGGCCGCCTGCCGGATGGCGATCAGCTCCGCGTGACCCAGCGGGTCACCCGACTGGCGCCGGTTTCGGCCACGACCGATGATCCGTTCGTCGCTATCGACGATGACCGCACCGACCGGTATCTCGCCGTCCGCCGCGGCTTCTTCCGCAAGCGCAAGGGCTTCTTTCATCCACCGCGCCTGATCCATCGTTCAAAGATTACAACGGCGGGCTCGCTGCCCGCCGTCGGTTTGTTCCTGGTTGGTGCACCCACGAGGACTCGAACCTCGAACCTTCTGATCCGTAGTCAGATGCTCTATCCAATTAAGCTATGGGTGCGAGCAAGCGACGTTAACCGCCCGTGCCGGAATCGCATTCCGAAGCGGGCGCGACGCGGGGGCGCATTCTAGTCCGCGGGGCGTGTCGAGGCAATAGAAAGAGCTTTACTTGCGCCACTCCACTTGCTGTAGACTTTCGTTTCTCAATAGCACCGTTTCGCGCCTCCACGGTTGGCCACTGCCTACCCACCCTTCCCCAGTCAACCGTGGAGGCGCGATGTTTCGGGGCCATGCCGCTCGACAAAAAATCCTTCTACGCGCGAACGATGCACACACCGGATTCGCCGGAGCGAGCCGCACTTCGTGAAGCGTTGCGCGAGATCTCGAAGCTGCTGCTGCCGCTTCATCGGGCGCTCATCGACGTCGCGAAAGAGGACTACGCCTTCGCGGTTGCTCCGGTCAAGCCGGCGCAGCTTCTCCAGCTCCTGACGGACGATCCATTCTTCGCCTGGCTGAAACCGGTGACCTCGCTCATCGTCGATATCGATGAGATGGCGCGTACCGACTTCGAAGCGGCGGATGTCGCGGTCATTGCGGACCGCCTCGACCACCTCTTCGGTGCCAAGGCCGAGGGGGCGTTCTCGGCTCAGTACATCCCGATGCTTCAGCGAAGCGTCGACATTGCCATCGGCCACGTTGAGCTCCGCAAAGCAGTTGCACGGCTGCGCGGGTGAGCAAATTCTCGCAGCCGGAAGGGCGAAGTAGCTGGTAAAGTAACGTTTCAGTCACTCCTATCTTCATGGAACTCTTCGCGTTCGACGACGACTACGTCCGGCGACTGCGGGAGGGCGATCGCTGGACCGAGGAACATTTCCTCTCGTACTTTCAGCAACTTCTGCTGATCAAGCTCCGCAGACGGCTGCCCTCACTGCAGGCGATCGAAGACGTGCGGCAGGAAGTCTTCGTCCGCGTTTTCCGGACGCTGCGTGCGCCGGACGGCGGCCTTCGGGACGGGCGCAAGCTCGGCGCCTACGTCAATACGGTCTGCAACAACGTCCTCCTCGAGCAGTACCGACAGAAGAATCGAACCGAGCCGCTGCTCGATGTGCACCTCGAAGTGACCACCTCGGAGGATGTCGAGCAGGCCATGGTCGGCGCCCAGGAGCGTGAACGCGTACGCCGTGTGATCGGAGAACTGCCAAAGCGCGACGCCGACATTCTTCAGGCCCTTTTTCTCGATGAACGCTCCAACGACGACGTCTGCCACGCCTTCGGAGTCGAGCGCGGATATCTCCGTGTGCTGCTGCATCGGGCCAAGGAAAAGTTCCGCAGCGCGTGGACCCAGAACGTGGTGCGGATAGGTTCCGGTGAAACGGATTCGGGAAAGCCGTCACTACCGAACTGAGAGAGGGTAAAGAGACGGGCACATGGAACATCACGACGCGGTGAAATCGATGGCTGCCGAGCGTTACGTACTCGGCGAACTGGAACCGGCAGAGCGCGACGCCTTCGAGGAGCATTTCTTTGACTGCGTGGAATGCTCGGGCGATGTCCGCGACGAGACCAAGATTGCGGCAGGCATTGGGACGGTAGAAGCGTTGCAGATCGCGCCGCGAGCCAGTCGTTTCAACTGGTGGGCGGTTGCGGCGTCGGTGTTCATAGCGTCGTTGGCAACGGAGAACACCATCCTGATGACGCGGGGAGCATTCACGCGGACGCCGCCTGCGAAATCGGAGCCGGCAGGCGCGATCGGGCATCCGATTTCCTTTGAGGCAGACCGGGCGTCCGCCGGCGTGATTCATATTCATCCTGCCGACTCGCTGGTCCTGCATGGTCAGATTCCGCAGGAGAATGCTCATCAGCCGGTTTACATCTTCGCCGTGCGCGACGACGACTCGCATCTCACGCGCGAGTTGGTCCGCTTCAAGGAGCTGGATGCGTCCGCGCCCATTCTCATCACGATCCAACCTGGGTTCTTAGCCAGTGGCAACTACACGCTCCTGCTTCGAGGTGGCGAGCATGAAGTCGCTCTTTCGACGTTCACTCTGGATGTCAGGTAACCCGCAGTGCGGAGAGAAGAGAGGAGGCAGTCATGTCGTTCGTTTATCACGCTAACGCGTTGGCATTCGGCGGAGTCAATAACAAACCTTGCTGCGACGTCATCCCGAGTCAGGCGTCGGTTGTGCTCGCGCCCAGCGGCGGAGAGGGATCACAGACGGTTCGCAATTTCAGCTACAAGGGGATCATTACGTTCGATGAGGCTTCGGTCTACGTCGGCGGCAGCCAGAAGGGCCGCTTTCGGAACACGGTGGCCACGGCGATGATTCGCAATCTGAACCTGCTGAATATGGTTCATATCGACCTGCTCTGCGCCCGGGTGACCTCCGAGCATCTTGCGGTCGATGAGAATGAACAGTCCGACTGCGTCGGCGAACCGGAGTTCACGTTCGAGGGCTCAATCCTCGACAACGTCAGGATCGCCGGCCGTCCGGTGAACGTGACGCTGGACCACAGCGTGTTCTCCCGTTATCCGACGCACACCGGGTTCGTCAAAGCTTTCAGCGGTGATGCCGCCGACGAGGACAAGTTACTCAGAATTCAGACCCAGAGTGTTTCGATGCAAGGTCGCCTCGCGGCCCGCTACGGCAAGCGCTTCTGCTGGCCCGCGGATCGATGCCGCGATGGCGCGCCTTCGAAAAGTGACGTCATTCGCGCTTCGCTTGTCCAGGATATCGACATCCCCGACACCGATGAAGACTTCAGCGATGAAGAAGCCCGTCGACTGAATGACAGGATCCAGCCGGTTCGCAGGAATGGATACGTCGTGCGCATCGCTGATTTCGGGACGCTGGCGATCGGCGAGGTGATCCTGAAACAGAACCAGCGGACCGTGAACATGTTACGGTTCACGCTGGGATCGCCGAACGATGGTTCAGGCACGGCATGCACCAGTACGACGAATGGCACGGATATGTATCCCTGACTGCCGTTTTGCGATCGCGATTTTTGCGCTGGCGTTGAGCAGCGCCAGCGCGATACAGCCTGAGAGTGAGGCGTATCGCAAGGCGGCAACGCTGTGTGATCACGGCGACTGGCGAACCGCGGAACCCTTTCTTCGAAGCGCACTTGCCCGGTATGGCGCCATCGACAGCAATGACGTCTGGGAGATGCGCCTGCTGCTCGGCGACACGCTGACGGCTCTGACAAAATATCGGTCAGCTGATGATGTGCTTGCTCCCGAGCCCCCGCCGCGTCTGGCGAAGAGCGGTATCGCCGTCCGCCGGCTGCTGGAACAGGCGGTTCTTCAGTACCGCCTGCAAAAGGTCCCTGACTCCATTCGTCTTTTGCGAAAGGCTGAGGCGCTCGCGCGTTCGCATCAACCGCGGTTGCTTGCCGACGTCTTCGGTCGATGGGCAGTGATCGAAACGGCGCAACACAACTATGCGGCGGCCGAACGCTATGCCCGCGACTCAATCCGCAGGGCGCGGGCTGACCATGACCGTGTGCTGGAGATCAACGCTCTCGGAACGTTGGCTCGCCTGCGCACTCTTCAAGGGCACTATGACGAATCCGTCGACCTCAACCGACGTGCGCTGGCATTGGCGAACGCGGCCGGGACTCGCTCCAAAATTGAAAAAGTCTCAGGCAACTTGGGATGGACCTTCATTCTGCTTGGCGACTTCGATGCGGCTTCCGACTACCTCACGAGCGCGCTCACGATCGCTGAAGCGATTGGCGCGGAGTTTGACATCGTGCCATGGCTACACAACCTTGGTGATATTGCCTTACATAATCGCGACGACGCAGCCGCGCTGAGCTACTACCAGCGCGGCGTAGTCGTTGCGCGGAGGATCAGTCACCGCGATCTTCCTGAATTCATCGCCAACACGGCGGTGGCATTGTTGAACCTCGGCGATGTGGCCGGCGCCCGCAAAGCGAATGACGAAGTTCGAGCGCTACTCGGCGATGCCGATACGGAGCAGCAGCTTCGATCCTCAATGATCGATGCGCGTATCGACGCGAGGTCTGGTCAGCTCGACTCCGCGATCACGAAGATGCGACGCGTGATTGATGCGGCTGCCACTCCGTCACAGCGTTGGGAAGCGCACGGACGGCTTGCGCAGTTTTACGCTGCGGCAAACCAGCCGATCAACGCCGACGAGGAATTCCGCCGCGCAATTGATACGGCTGCCGCAGCTCGCAGGGACGTGAAGAGCGAAGAATTGCGACTGCCTTTCGGTGCACTCGTACGCGAGGTTCATGAGCAGTACGTGACCTTCCTTCTCAGCGCGGGAAAGATCGATCAGGCGCTGGAAGCCGCGGAGCTGAGCCGGGCTCGGACACTCGAAGAGGCCCTCGGCGAAGACGCGGATGTTCAGTCCAGCGATCCGAAGCGTATCGCTCGGGAACACGGAGCTGTCATCCTCGCCTACTGGCTTGCGCCGACACGTTCGTACGTCTGGACGATTACGTCGACGACCGTCGCCGTCGATGTCCTGAAACCATCTGGAGAGATTGAGCGAGCAGTCGAATGGTATGCGAGGGAGCTGACAGGCCCCATGGCTGGCAGTGGCAGCGGTCCTCAGGGCGAGCAACTCTTCACGATGCTGCTTCCCGCGGCGGCAAAGCGTTTACGCGGCGGCCAACGTGTCATCGTCATCCCCGATGGCCGCCTTCACGCCTTCAACATGGAAACGCTCGTCGATCCCGTCTCGCATCGCTACTGGATCGAGAACGTGACGCTCGAGACGGCGAACTCCCTCGATCTTCTCGAGCGTCCTCGAACCGAAGACGCGACAAAGTCGATGCTCATCGTTGGTGATCCGCCGTCTCCCGACCGCCAGTATCCCCGACTCGCCCATGCTGCCGAAGAGGTGACCCGGATTCAGCAGCAGTTCCCGTCATGCGCCGTTCTGACCGGAGCTTCCGCTACGCCGTCCGCTTATGCACGCGCAAGGCCCGAGCGTTTCAGGTTCGTTCATTTCGTCGCCCATGGCGTCGCCACTCGACTGCGGCCTCTCGAGTCGGCGGTCATCCTCGCGCGCGAAGGCGAGTCGTACAAACTCTACGCGCGCGATATCATCAAGAAGCCGCTTCACGCCAGCCTGGTCACCATATCGAGTTGCCATGGCGCGGGAACCCGCGCGTACACCGGCGAAGGACTCGTGGGCCTGGCCTGGGCCTTTCTGCATGCTGGGGCCCGACAGGTCATCGCGGCCTTGTGGGAGGTCAACGACAACGCCACTCCGGGGCTCATGTCAGACCTCTACGCTGGTATTCGCCAGGGTGACGATCCGGCCGTGGCGCTCCGGGCTGCCAAGCTGAAGCTTGTCCGACGAAAGGACGCCTACCACCTGCCGCGTTACTGGGCGCCCTTTGTCATTTACTCCGGCTCGTAAACGCGTAGTAGGATTCGCGCCCGAGACCACGAAGGAGGATGCTCTTGAAGAACGCTATCTATGGGATGCTCGCGATCGCCATCGTCGCGTGCACGCCCGCGAGCACCGCGAACACCGAAACGACCGCCACGAAGACAGAAACGAATACCAGCAGCAGCGCAACCGCCACCGAGGCCACCGTACCGCCGCCGGCATCGCCGACGACCGCAGCAGAGGAGAAAAAGCCGATGAGCCAGTACCAGAACAAAGTCGCCGAGTTGCACACCAGCGCCGGTGAGATCGACATTCGTTTCTTTCCCGATGTTGCGCCGAACCATGTGAAGAACTTCATCGACCTCGCCGAGAAGGGTTTCTACAACGGCACGAAGTTCCATCGCGTCATCCCTGGCTTCATGATCCAGGGTGGCGATCCGAATACGGTCTCCGGTTCCCCCTCGACCTGGGGCACGGGCGGGTCCGGCAAGAATGTCGCCGCCGAGTTCAACTCGATCTCGCACAAGCGCGGCATTGTCTCGATGGCACGGTCCAGCGATCCGGACAGCGCCTCGTCTCAGTTCTTCATTGTCACCAGCGATTCGACGTTCCTCGACAAGCAATACACCGTCTTCGGCCAGGTCACGAAGGGGATGGATATTGCCGACAAAATCGTCAACGCGCCGAAGGGCGCCCAGGACCGGCCGAACAACCCAACCTCCATCGAGAAGATCGTGATTCGCGACGCCAAGCCGGAAGAACAGGGGCCCGCGCCGAAATAGCACCCGCTTCCTGCAACATCGGTTGCGCGATGACCAACGATTACCTCCCCGAAGACGCCGTGACGTTTCTGACCGATTTTGTCGGGAAGGAATGGACGGTGCGAAAACTCAAGGGCGACGCCTCCGTGCGGCGCTACTACCGGGTCTTCCTGCCCGGCGGTGATACCCGAATGCTGGCCTGGTATCCCACGGAAGTGCGCTCGCAGCTTCAGCAGTTTGTCAAAGCGTACGACGCTGTGATCCCGTACGGCCCGATCCCTGAAGTCATCGCGTACTCGAAGGCTTCCGTGTTGCAACGCGATGTCGGCGACAGGACCCTCTATGACTTGTTGCACGACGATCGTCAGGAGGGCATCCGGCTCTACCGAGACGCCGTGAAAGCGCTGGTCGAATTTCAACAGGCCACGGCAGACATCAATCCGCCGTTCACCGCCGACTTCTTCTTCAACGAGCTGGAGATGACACGCCGGTTCTACGTCGAGAAGCTGATGGGCGTGGCGCCGGAGAGAAGCGAAGAGCTCGTCCCGTTGTTTCGCAAGCTGGCCGAGACGATCGCTCGACATCCATACGTGCTATGCCACCGTGATTATCACGGCCAGAATATACATGTATTTAATGGTTCTCTTTACGTGATTGATTATCAGGATCTGAGAATGGGTCCTGACACGTACGATCTGGCGTCGCTCCTGCGCGATCGTGGCGTCGCTCGGCTGCTCGGTGATGACAAGGAGATCGAGCTCGTCGGCTACTATTCTGAGCTCCGCGACGACGCCAGCCTGCGCGGACGCTACTTCCAGACACTCCTCCAGCGCTCGCTCAAGATCCTCGGTACGTTCTCGAAGCAGCCCATCGAGCGCGGAAAGCTGCACTATCTCGAATTCATCCCGGCCACGATCGAGAGCGTCGACCGCTGTCTGCGGGAGCTGCCCGAGATGGCCGGGTTGCGGCGGACCTTCCCGCTCGAATTCGACCTCGATGCCGCAACCGCCCGGGTGAAAGGAATGATGGGTGAGTGATCACAGGATCACCCTCCTACCCGGTGACGGTATCGGTCCCGAGGTCACCGCCTCGGTGGTATCGATCATCGAGTGCGCCGGCGTCGAAGTGGAATGGGAAAAGTACTTCGTCGGCGCGGAAGCAATC
>DATLWH010000871.1:0-2932 GCA_035576505.1 Thermoanaerobaculia bacterium
TGCTCGAGGCGGCCGTGCACAACGTTTGTGACACATGGAACATTGGTCCGCAGATGATTCCAAAACTCATCCGCATTCAAAAAGGCTTATCCGCAGATGACGCAGATGAAACGCAGATGAAGAAGCTTTTATCTGCGTTCCATCTGCGTCATCTGCGGATAAAAGCTTTTAAGCAGTCTGCGGATCAGAAAAGCTTTTAAGCAGTCTGCGGATCAGAAACCACCGCCCGCGCCACCGCCGCCGTAGGACTTGTCGGTGGGGCCGGAGGAATCGGAGAGCTCGGGGCCGGTGTGGGCGTGATGCGCGGGAGCGGAGCCGTGCGGGGCGACGGCGATGATGCCGGCGATCTGCATGGCCTCATCGTACGAAGCAACACGCAGCGGCGTGACGACGAAGCCGCGCGTGGCATCGCGCAGGGCGCGGGCGAGCACGGTGGCGATTGACGCCACGATGATTCCGGCCGCGATCAGCCTCGCTTCCATCGGGAAATGAAACAGGTTCCGCAGCTCGACGGCGGCCAGAGCCACCGAGAGCGTGGCGGCAACGAGGAGTACGCGGTCGCGCCAGGCAACGCCGGCCGCGAAGAGCACGGCTGCCGTGGCCAGGACCAACAGGGCCACGGGGATATCGGCAGGGACGTTATCGTGGAAGATCCGCTGGAAGATCGTCCCCACGTATCCGGTCACCGGCATCACCAGCACGAGGCCGGCGAAGAGACGCTCGTTCGACGGACGCTGCCAGAGGCGATGCAGCGCCACCATGGCCACGATGGTGACGGCCGAGGCGAGGGCCATCGTCAGAAGCGGTTCGTGCTCCCATTTCGCGGCGACGTAGGCGACGACGAGCACCGCCCCCAGCACACCGAAGAATGCGTTGCGCATCCGCCAGCCGGAGAGCGCGCAGGCGGCGGCGAAAACGAGCAGCGCTTCGACCTTCCCCTGGCTGGGCAGCCCGCAGATGAAGGCGAAGGTGCCGCAGAGCCAGAGCGAGGCCTCGACGCCGGTGCCGAAGAAGCGAAGCTGCCGGATCAGCCACTCGGCAGTGCCGATGGCCAGCGCGGCGGTCAGCCATCCGCTCACAAACCTCGATCCGATGGCGAAGAAGCCGAAGAGGGCCAGCACGGCGATGGCCGCGAGAACGCCAAAGACGATGCGCAGCACCGTTCCGTTGTACTTCCAGGGCGACTCGACCTTGATGCCCGGCTGCAGGCGGTGCAAGGCATCGGCGCGCTCCTCGGCAACGGACGGTCCGGGAAACAGACGGTTCATGCCGCCGCCTTTCGCATCCGCGCGTGCGTGACGAAGAGGCCGACGATGGCGAAGATGGTCGAGAAGATGAGATAGAGGAAGATGATCGCTTCCTCGCTGACAGCGCTGCAGACGGCGATGTCGACGGCGATTACCCCATAGACCCAGGCGTAGATGACGAACGCGCCCTGGCGCGTCTGCTGGCCGTAGATCATCGAGGCGACGGCCAGCGTGATGGCGATGGCGCAACCGAGCGGGCGCGTGTCTTTGTGTGCCGCAAGCGTCAGCGCGCCCCAGAAGGCGAGGTTCGCGGCGCTGTGATCGAAAAGAGAGGTGAACGTCGTACCGGGCCGCAGCGCGCGATCGGCGAAACGCCAGACGGTGATGATGGCCGCGCAGACGAAGGCCCGGCCCGCGGTCTCGACAGGAGCGTCGAAGATGGCATCGACGCTGCGCCGCTCGATCCCGAGCCACGCCGCCAGCGCGGCCACCGAGAGCGAGAGTACGAAACGAGACTGGAAGACGTAGGCAGTAGCGGCGTGGAGCACGGCCAGAAAGAGGAAGTGCCGCGGCCAGCTCTCGCCGAGGAGATGGTAGTGGTATTCGATGTAGCCGACGTCGGCGCTGGCCAGAAGCGCGGCCAGCAGGAGGACGTAGTCGTCGGCCAGCGCCGCCTGCCGGCTCCGTTTCCAGAACGACCAGCCGTAGCAGGCCATCGAGGCGATGCCGATTCCGGCGGCGATGGCCAGCGGGCCGATGTCGTCGAGGTGCTTGGAGATGTAGAGCCCGACACCCCAGGAGATCAGCATCACGCCGGCCCACGTCAGAAGGCGAAGCTCGGGATAGATGCTGACGGCCTCGCGCCGCTCGACGGCGATCAACCGCGCGGCGGTGGGCTCGTCGAGCGCGCCATCGGCACGAAGGCGTTCCAGCTCAGGCTCGAGGGAAAGCAATTGGCTTGATTGTACGCGATTGGAAAGGATCGCTTATCCGCAGATGACGCAGATGAAACGCAGATGAAGGTTGCAGGTGGTCTCTGGGTTGCTGAGTTGCTGCGGTGAGTTCTCTCACAACCTAGCAACCCAGAAAACCCAGAAACCTTGCAACCTAACCTTTCATCTGTGTTCATCTGCGTCATCTGCGGATCAGCTCCATCGGCTACACTCGAACGCGTGCCTGAGAGCGAGGTGATGGCCACACGCCCGCGCACGCCGGCGGCGCTCCGGTTGCTCCGGCCGGCGCAGTGGCTGAAGAATGGTTTCGTCCTGGGGCCGCTGATCTTCTCGCGCTCGTTCGTGTCGCGGCCGGCGGTCATGCATTCGCTGGCCGCCTTCGCCATCTTCTGCGGCGCGGCCTCGGCCGCCTACATCATCAACGACCTCTTCGACCGCGAGAGCGACCGCACGCACCCGGTCAAGCGCGTGCGCAGGCCGATCGCATCGGGAGAGATCTCCGCGGCGGCCGCAGTAACGATCGTTACGATGGCCATCCCGCTCCTGCTCGCGGCGGCGTACCTGGTGGCGCCGAAGTTTCTGCTGGCGGTGGCTCTCTACCTCGCCCTCACGACCTTCTATTCGATCCGCCTGAAAACGATGCCGATCGTCGACCTCTTCGCCATCGCCTGCGGCTTCGTCCTGCGCGTGTGGGGAGGCGCGGTGGCCATCGACGTCGTGCTCTCGGTGTGG
>DATLWH010000872.1:0-5969 GCA_035576505.1 Thermoanaerobaculia bacterium
CGTCGACCAGCCGGCCGTACTGCGCCGGAAAGTCGTCCGGCGTCTGCGTGGCCTCGTTGCTCTCGGAGAGGAGGTTGATCGTGTGTTTGAGCGCCGAGTGGCTGGGGATATCGATCTTGCGCAGGATCATCCCGAGCTGTACCGGCGAGTCGATGAGGTGCGTCAGCGACCCCGATTCGAAATGAATCTCATCGCCGCTGCGCCCGGCCGTCTCCAGCGCGGTCGCGTATTGCCAGCCGGCCGGAATGCGCAGCGTGGTCTCGACCTGCAACGCGTCGCTGCCGCCCGCGGTTTGCGGATAGAGCAGCACCGTGTTCCAGCTCAGCACCGCCAGGCGCGGAGAGGTGGAAGCGCCGGCCGTGAAGTTCGCTCCAGGGGCGGGGGCGATGTAATCGAGATCGATGTCGAGCGCGCTCGTTCCCTCCGGCACGTCGACGTGGAGCGCGAACATCTCCACTGCGTCGCGGAGCCAGGGAACGCTCTTCCCGTTCGCCGTGATCCGCAGCCCAGTCAGGCCGTTGATCGGCCCGGTCGGACCGTGCTCGCCCGGAATCCACTTCGGATAAAAGAGCGTCAGCGGCCCAGGCGCCGCGGGCATGGTCAGGTGCGCGTGATAGACGTTCGAGGCCACGCTGGTGGCGTCGACGTGCAACACGATCGGCGCGGCCGAAACGGCCAGAGCGGCGAACAAGAGCGGCAGGAGGAGTGCGGTTCGCTTCATGAAAAATCTCCTTCGGCGTGAGATGGACAGATACGTGGGCGATGAGTAGATCAGAAAATGGACACTTCTGTCGCATCGAGAGCTTCAGCACTCGGCGCGCGAGGGCCAACGAGCGACGTGCGCAAAAGAAAAAGCAGCGTGCGAGGTGTTCGGAGCACCTCGCGCTGTGGAAAAGTCATCTCGCGCTGTGGATAACTCAGCGTGCACGGTGTTCGGAACACCTCGCGCTGTGGATAACTCAGCGTGCACGGTGCTCGGAACACCTCGCGCGGTGTTAAACCCATCGTGCACGGTGTTCGGAGCACCTCGCGCGGTGTTAAACCCAGCGTGCGAGGTGCTCGAAGGCACCGCGCGAGGTGCCAAACACAACTCGCGAGTTGTCGAAGGCAGCTCGGACGCGGCAAAAGTTTCCGCACGTGGTCCCGGCTGATGCAATCACAGCCGGCATCGTTGCTCGCGAGAAGCCTCCCGATGCGAGACCGGTTCCCGGCGAAGCACGCACGCCTCCTCACGAACGACGAACGCATCATCCGCCTGCGTCGCCGCTGCGAAACCCCGCGACGATGTCAAGAGATCATGACCACAGAGGCGCAGAGAACACGGAGAACTTCTCTGCGATCTCTGTGTCTCCGTGGTGAGATCGGTCCCGGGAGTGTGACCTCAAACCTCGTTTGCAGAGTATCAACGAGTGTGACCTGTCTCACGCGACAGAAGGATCACGCGCGTTGCCCACTGATGTATATAGGTCTGAATGGCGACCCGAACCAAGTCCAAGAGCACAGACACCACAGCGAACCTCGGCTTCGAGGCCAAGCTCTGGGCCACCGCCGACGCGCTCCGGAACAACATGGATGCGGCCGAGTACAAGCACGTCGTTCTTGGCCTCATCTTTCTGAAGTACATCTCGGACGCCTTCGAGGCGAAGCACGCCGAGCTCGATTCGCAGAAGGCGGAAGGGGCCGATCCCGAGGATCCTGATGAATACCGCGCCGTCGGCATCTTCTGGGTTCCGCCCGAGGCGCGCTGGCAGTACCTCAAGTCGATGGCGCCGCAGCCGACCATCGGCCAGCTCGTCGATGACGCCATGGCCGCCATCGAGCGCGACAATCAGTCTCTGAAGGGCGTGCTCCCTCGGGACTTCGGACGCGCCGGGCTGGACAAGCAGCGCCTCGGGCAGATCATCAACCTGGTCAGCGACATCGCCCTCGGCAGCGCCGCCGACAGGGCCAAAGACACCCTCGGCCGCGTCTACGAGTACTTCCTGGCGCGCTTTGCCAGCGCCGAGGGAAAGAGCGGCGGACAGTTCTACACGCCCTCGCACGTGGTGCGCGTGCTGGTGGAGATGCTCGCTCCCTACAAAGGCCGCGTCTACGATCCCTGTTGCGGATCGGGCGGCATGTTCGTGCAGAGCGAGAAGTTCATCGAGGCCCATGCCGGCAAGATCGGCGACATCTCCATCTACGGCCAGGAGTCGAACTACACGACGTGGCGTCTGGCCAAGATGAACCTGGCCATCCGCGGCATCGACGCCCAGATCGCGCATGGCGACACGTTCCACAACGACCGTCATCCCGACCTCAAAGCCGACTACGTGCTGGCCAACCCGCCCTTCAACGATAGCGACTGGCGCGGCGAGTTGCTGAAGGACGACAAGCGCTGGGTCTATGGCGTGCCGCCCGCGGGCAACGCCAACTACGCCTGGGTGCAGCACTTCATCCACCACCTTGCGGCGACAGGGTTGGCCGGCTTCGTCCTGGCCAACGGATCGATGTCCTCAAACCAGTCGGGTGAAGGCGAGATCCGCAAGAACATCATCGAGGCCGATCTGGTGGACTGCATGGTGGCGCTGCCGGGCCAGCTCTTCTACTCGACGCAGATCCCGGTATGCCTCTGGTTCCTGGCCCGCAACAAGAGGAACGGCAGATTCCGTGACCGCCGCGGCGAGACGCTCTTCATCGACGCGCGCAAGCTGGGCACGATGGCCGACCGCGTCCACCGCGAGCTTACCGACGCGGATATCGCCCGGATCGCAGGCACGTACCACGCCTGGCGCGGCGACCCTGGAGCCGGCGAGTTTGCCAACATCGCCGGCTTCTGCAAGGCCGCTCCGCTCGACGAGATCCGCAAGCACGGCCACGTGCTGACGCCGGGACGCTATGTCGGCGCCGAGGCGGTGGAAGATGACGGCGAGCCGTTCGCGGAGAAGTTCGCCCGCCTGACGGCGCAGCTCGAGGCGCAGATGGCGGAGTCGGCAACGCTCGAGGCCGAGATTCGCCGGAACCTGAGCGTTCTTGGCGCGGCCATCCAGCGGAAGGAGAGCTGATGGCGACGCAGAAGACGCTCGCGCCGTTGCACGTCGAGTCGAAGATTCTCGAGATTCGCGGCGAGAGAGTGATGCTCGACGCGGACCTCGCCGATGTCTATGGCGTCACGACCAAGGCACTGAACCAGGCCGTTAACTGGTGATTCAGAGGAAGTATGAGGTTGTCCAAAAAGACATGAAGCAAAGTTTGGATATTGCTCGTGAGGAACTCGTCGGCGCTTTGCCATGGGGCTGGGAGTACACGACTCTGGGCGAGGTGTGTGCTCGAACCGGCGGCGATGTGCAGACCGGGCCGTTCGGAAGTCAACTCCATGCCGCCGACTATGTACCTCACGGGATTCCCTCGATCATGCCTCAGGACATCGGCGACAATCGCGTAGTCCGTGATGGCATTGCTAAGATCACGCTCGAAGATGCGGAGCGGCTCAAGCGATACCGCGTGCGTCCTGGCGATATCGTCTACAGCCGACGCGGAGACGTAGAGCGGCGAGCACTAATTCGCGATGCCGAGGACGGTTGGTTGTGTGGCACGGGTTGCCTGCGCGTCCGCTTTGGTGATGAGCAAGTCAACCCAGTCTACGCGTCCTACTACCTCGGAGACCCCAACGTTCGCGCGTGGATAGTCCGACACGCGCACGGCGCGACAATGGCAAACCTCAACACCGCGATTCTTTCGGCCCTTCCATTCGTACTGCCACCGCTCCCAGAGCAACGCGATATCGCTCACATACTCTGCACGCTGGACGACAAGATCGAGCTGAACCGGCGGATGAACGAAACGCTGCAGGCGATGGCGCGGGCGCTCTTCAAGTCGTGGTTCGTGGACTTCGACCCAGTCCGCGCCAAGGCCGAAGGTCGCGACACCGGTCTACCCCAGCCCATTGCCTACATCTTCCCTAACTCCTTTGAGGACTCGGAGCTGGGCAAGATTCCGAAGGGGTGGAGTGTCGGTCCCATTCTCAACACCGCGCGCCTACTAAGCGGTGGTACTCCGAAGACTGATCACCCCGAGTACTGGGGCGGTGATATTTGTTGGGCGAGTGCGAAAGATGTCTCACAGTGTGCTGATGCTTTCCTTGTGGCGACCGAGCGAATGATCACTCAGCGAGGACTGGAAGAAAGCGCGACACAACTGGTTCCTGCACTTTCCTCAGCGGTCGTGGCGCGCGGCGCGACGACAGGGCGAATGGCTCTGCTCGGAGATGCAATGGCAATGAACCAGACATGCTATGCGCTCGAATCGATTACTGGTCAGCCGTTCACGCTGTATTGCCACCTCAGGCAGGAGATTGACAAGCTCGTGCACGGTGCTCACGGATCAGTATTCGACACGATCACGACCAGCACATTCGCAACCTCGGCGGTTGTCTTGCCAGCCAAGGCAATACTGCTGGCGTTCGAAGACAACGTTGGTCCACTGTTCCACCGTATTCTCACTGGAACGAAGGAATCCAGCACACTCGCCAACCTGCGGGACACGTTGCTGCCTAGACTCATCTCCGGCGAGCTACGGGTGGAGAACGCCGAGCGGTTCGTTGCTGAGGCTAGAGTATGAGCAACCCCTACTCGATCAAGGTGTTCCTGCCCGCTGGCGATCCGGACGGGCTGCGAATCATCGAGAAATCCAACTGGAGCGGGGCGGGCCTCGTGGTCCCGCGCTCACTCTTTGCGGAGAGCAGGCGGCGCAGGGAACTTGCGCGAACCGGTGTCTACGTGCTGTTCGGGCCGCCCGAGGCATCGGGACTGCCGCGTTTGTACGTGGGCGAGGGCGATCCGATCCGCCCACGCATGGAGCAGCACGCGGCCAGGAAGGATTTCTGGACAAGCTGCATCGCCTTCACGAGCAAGGATGAGAACCTGAACAAGGCCCATGTGCAGTATCTAGAGGCCCGGCTGATCGTGCTGGCAGCGGAGGCCAAGCGTTGCGTGCTCGAAAACGGCAATGTGCCCGCGCTGCCCTCGATGTCGGAGGCGGACGCCGCGGATGCGGAAGGTTTCCTCGCGGAGATGCTGCTGTGCTTCCCCGTGCTGGGCCTCGGCGTCTTCTCGAACGTAACGCCGGCGCAAGCACAAGGACGCACCCTGTATCTGCGCGCCAAAGGGATCGAAGCGCGCGGCCTGGAGACCGCCGAGGGGCTTGTCGTACGCGCGGGGAGCGCCGCGGTGAAGAGCGAGGTGCCGTCCTGCCACGCCTACCTGAAGGAACTGCGTGCGGCTCTTGTCGGCAATGGCGCGCTGAAACCGTCGCGTGACGTCTACACCTTCACGCAGGACTACGTGTTCGCCTCGCCTTCGACCGCAGCGGGAGTGGTACTTGGGCGTTCGTCGAACGGCCGCGTGGAATGGAAAACCGAGGACGGAAGGACGCTCAAGGAGCTCCAGGAAACTGAGGCGTCGGATTGAGCGATGTTTCCGTGACCATCGTCGAGCGCCGCGGCCCGCAATAACCACTACGTAACTTGCGTATAATCAGTGCATGAAGGGTGTCTTCGTCGAACTGCCAGCCTTTGAGCGCTATCGGTCGATCTATCTTGATGATGAGGCGTTCCTGGCGCTTCAGAATCTGCTGATGAGCCGTCCCGAGGCAGGGGACCTGATCCCGGACGCGGGAGGCCTTCGCAAGCTGCGATTCGCTGATGAGCGGCGCGGCAAGGGCAAACGCGGCGGGCTGCGGGTCATCTACTACTGGTGGGTTGCAGGTTTCGAATTCTGGCTCTTCACCATTTACGACAAGGACGAGATGGCTGACCTGACGGCACAGCAGCGCAGAGCTCTCAAGGGAATGATCAAAGCGGAATTGCGAGCAAGGAGAAGCATATGAAAAGGATCGTCAAAGCAACACCAAAACGCGCCGCCCGGCGCGACCTGTTCGGGGAGTTGAGCGAAGGCGTAGCCGCCCTGGCGGAGGCGCGGCACGGCAAACGA
>DATLWH010000873.1:0-18893 GCA_035576505.1 Thermoanaerobaculia bacterium
CGGGAGTGAACTCGGGATTCTGTGTGGTCGCATCGACGAGCGTCGCGGTCGAACCGGTGGGCACGCTGAGCGACCAGTCGTACGTGGCCTGCTTTTTCGCATGGAGCAGGACCGGCAATAGCATCGGAACGTTGCGAACGCCAGTCGAAGTCTCCCACGGCAGGTTGCCGGCGACCGTGGCGGCGGTGTGGTAGGTTCCGGAGGAAGTGGTTACGGCGATGTCGAGCTTGATCGCGCCGGCGTCGAGGAGTGCTTCATTGGAGACGCCGGAAACCACGAAGCGATTCTGCAAGCCGCCCGTGTAGTCGGGGCTCGGCGGAACCCAGGCAGGTAGTAGCGCGTCGGCGACCGGTTTCTCTTCCAGTACGGTCATCAGTTGTTCCCGGAACACCTGCCGGGCCGGAAGCACAACAGTGGCCGTGTCGGTCGCTGTGTTGGTGAGCGTCGCCGGCACGCCGCCAGCCTGGCTCCATTTGATGCTCTGCAATGTCGAGCCATCGTTGATCGTGACGGTAGCCTTGGCAGTGACCGTCGCGCCTGGCACCGGATCACCGGTAACTGCCATCGTGACGGTGACCGGCGGAGTGGCGGCAAATGCGAAGCCCGCCATTCCCGCGATCAGGATCGCCGCGATTAGGGCGAGCAAGAGTTGCTGATGATGATGTTTTCCCTTCTCCATGACGCTCTTCTCCTTATCTGTTCCGGAGGATGGCGATCGCTGCGCCTCGCAGAGGCATCGCGCCGTTCGGATCGATGAGGACACACTGCGGACGAATGAGCGGAAAAGATGTCCAGTCGGTCACCGCTCCTATGTATCGCCGGTCACCGGTGTCGGTGAGCACTCTCGACACTGTTGGAAGTGAGGGGTGAGTGTCACCGCCAACCGTGACGCCAGGCGTCATCGGCTAAGGCGGGCGCAAGGGAGTAGCATGTGTGTCCCCACATCCCAGAGGATTGCCGTTTCGCCGGGCTCCAGGTCCGGTCAGGCGGCGGCGGAAACATCGACTTCGACCGCGTTCAAGAGGGTTTCAATTGACCAAAGAAGACGGCGTCTGGAAAGTAAAGAAGGAAGGCGCCTGGACCTCGGTCAAATAGGCCGATCATCGTTTCCGGCCTAAGGATCTCCATGCCGAATCAATACCGCCGGCGAAACATCCTGATCGCTCTCGCCACCGGGATTGTGCTGAATCTGGCACTCTCGTGGGTGGCTTACGGTTGGGAGAACTCGACCGGGCTGACCTGGTCGCACAGTTACAAGAGCGGTCGCCTCGGCGCGCCGTCGACGCCTGAACATCTCAATTCCGCACACAAAATCGCCGTGGCAACCACGTTCGTAAGCGTTCCAGCGCTCGTCCTCTTGTTTCTCTTGCGGGATGAGTAAGAGAAAGCCGTTTCGTAGAAGACCGAGCGCCCGGCAGCGCAAGCCCAGGGTTTGCTGGGCGGGCGGTTCTACTGAGTGACGCCAGACCGCGTTGGTTGCCACCGAAACAGAAGCAGCGGACCAGAGCGCGGCGCCGCGATAGCGGCGACAAAGACGATAGCCAGGGGTGCGAGCTTCTTTTGGCGAGCACCCCTGGAATCGAGTGCTAACTGATTCCGTGCCGCGTCAGCGGCACTGGAAGGGATCCGAGATCGACTCCAGTGCCGCTGACGCGGCACGAACTTCGGGGAACACAGCACCAGGGGTGCTCGCAAAAAAGCGCTCGCACCCCTGGCTATCCTCTCTGTGCCGCTATCGCGGCATGCGGCCTACTGCAACGGTTTACGTCGAAATGAAGATGAGCGACCTGTCGTGCGGCAGTCGTTTTCAAGGACGACGCCTGCCCCTCGGTGAAGCGGGTCGGCTGCCGCCGGCTGGACCATTGGGACGATCCCTCCGCGGTTGGCCGCTCGAGGCGGAGCCGCGGCTTGGAAGTGGCCGGGCCGGGGCAGGTTTGCGATTGCCGGCGGGAACCGGTGCAGCCCCCTTCCGTTCCGCTTTCTCCTTCGCACGCGCGCGCTCTGTAGCCTTGCGGGCGCGGATCGCGGCGATGCGCTCCTGGATGGGGATCTCCAGTTTCTCGGCGGGCTTCTGCGAGTAGTCGAAATCGGGGACTGTGATCCGTGGAAGGCGCTTGCTGATGGCGCGCTCGATGGCGCGGAGATCATTCTCCTCCTCCGGCGCGACGAAGGTGATGGCATCTCCGGTCAGCTCGGCGCGGGCGGTGCGGCCGACGCGGTGGATGTAGTCCTCCGGCATCCCCGGAACGTCGAAATTCACCACGTGCGAGAGCGCCTCGACGTCGATCCCGCGCGCGGCGATGTCGGTGGCCACCAGGATCTGGTATCGGCCGTTCTTGAATCCCGCCAGCGCGTCGGTGCGCTGGGCCTGGCTGCGGTTTCCGTGGATTCTGGCCACGCGGACTTTATGCCGTTCCAACTGCTCGAACACGCGGTTGGCGCGGTGCTTGGTGCGCGTGAAGACGATCGCGTTCTGAATCTCGCGGCGTTTCAGGAGCGCCTCCAGGAGCGGCAGCTTCAGATCCTGCGAGACCGGGAACACCGATTGTGTGATGCCGGTGGCTGGCGCCGACTTTCGCTCGATCGAGATCGTGGCCGGGTTCCGGAGCATCTCGCGCGACAGCTCGACGATCGGCTGCGGAAGCGTGGCCGAGAAAAAGAGCGTCTGCAGTTTGGGCGGCAGATGGCGCAGCACGCGGCGGATGTCGGGGAGAAACCCCATGTCCAGCATCCGGTCGGCTTCGTCGAGCACGAGGACCTCGAGACCTTCGAGCTTTGCGTAGCCGTACTGAAAATGATCGAGCAGACGCCCCGGTGTGGCCACGAGTACATCGACCCCGGTGCGGAAGGCGTGCTCCTGCGGCCCCATGCCGACGCCGCCATAGATGGCGGCACCGGAGAGCGGCGTGTGCACGGCCAGCTCGCGCAGGTGCTCATCGATCTGCGCCGCCAGTTCGCGCGTCGGGGTGAGGATCAAAGCCCGCGTCGTGCCGCGCTTCTTTCCGATGAGGCGGTTGAGAATCGGCAGCAGGAACGCGGCGCTCTTGCCGCTGCCGGTCATGGCACAGGCCAGCACGTCTTTGCCGGCGATGGCCGGCGGCATGGCGTCAGTCTGGATCGGTGTCGGCCGTTTGAAACCGAGCTCTTTGACTCCGCGCAGCAGGTCGGCGTGGAGTCCGAATGTGGAAAAGGGCATGTCGATAGGTCTTCTTTCTGATCGCGAGGAACGCGCGATCGTCTCATGGCATTGCGCCGGCGTTGGATCCGGCCGCGTTCATCAATCCAAGAAACGCCAGCCGTTGCCGGTATCGGAGGCCGGCAGCCTCAGGGCTGAATTGCGAGCGGATCGTGTCGCGCGCCCGTTCGCCGAGTTGCCTGCGGTAGTCAGTGTCCTCGAATACGCGCCGCAGGAAATGAGCGGCGTGATCGATATCCGGCTCCGCCCAATGTTGGCCGGCTGGATAGCTCCCGTAGGCACGATCGAGCGTCACGATCTCGTAGCCGACCGGGCAGGAGTTTCTGGTGTCCATGAAGTCCATGTTGCCGGACCAGCCTGTGGCGATGACCGGCTTGCCGAGGTACATCGCCTCGGCGAGGATCAACCCGAAGCCCTCGGAGCGATGAAGCGAGACGATCCCGTCGCATGCGGCAAGCAATCCGTTGACGCGCGCACGTGAGAGCATCCGATCGGTCAAGTAAACGTTGGGAATCCCTCGAAGCTGCTCCTTCAGTTCGGCGTACTCTTTGGGATGGCCCGCTGCGTGGCCGGCCTTGATCAGCAGGGCCGGCGATCCCTCGTGAGGGAAGGCGCGGCGGAATGCTTCAGCCGCACCGAGGGGATTCTTCCGATGCATGACGCTGTCGAAGTCGAACATGCAGAGAAATGGGAAGCGCCCCCGCGGCACACCCAGCTCCTCGGGTGAGCACGCCTCCATGCTCGTGACCTCGATGCCGTGCGGCATGTGTACGACCGGAATCGTCACCTTCGGGCTGATGGCTCTTTGAATGAACGCGCTGGGAGCCCAGATCTCGTCCAACGGTTCAGCGGACGAGGCCAGTTCGTCAGGCAATTCCGGCAGTTCCCAGTGCCAGCAGCCGATGTTGTACGAGCTGGCGCTGAAGAGATCGGGCATGTCGTTGTAAACGGCCGGAAGCTGATCCGCGTTCACGTGATAAATGCTCGTGCGATAAACAGGCTGCTGTGCCAATCCATCCGGATTCCCTACGTCAATGAGATGGCTGGAGAGCCCCGAAGCCTCACAAGCCTTCTGGCATAGACGGGCGGATTCGCCCACGCCGGTGTCGTGCATCGCGTTTCCGACAATGTTGAGCCCTGGAGGAAGAGAAGTCGCGGCACGAGAGGCCATGGGCGGCGTGGTCTCGCGGCGCCCCAGGAGGAACTCTCGCATCGCGGTGCGCAGTTTCCGCGGGAACAAAAGCACGAGCGGTCTGGCACGTGAGAGCGTTCTGTACGCGCGAACCGCCACTCTCGCCGCCCGCGGGCTGCGCGGCCGGTCACGAAGTCCTCTGAAGACCTCGGGGTGTTGAAAGGGATCGTCGCCGCAGGACGACTGAAGGGCGCTCGAATTGCGATATGCCTCTCTGGCCACGTCAGGCAGTCGCGTTCCGTCGGCGAAGACTCCGTACGCATACGGCGCATTCCTGAACGACTCATACCCAGCGGTTCGCAGCGCGATATCGTAGTCGTGGAAAAGCTTGCTGGCATCGCCGAAGTCGCGGACCTTCTGGGTGTAGTAGCTGTGTTTCGACACTGTGTCAGGCGAGGCCGGATCGTATCCGCTGAAGTGAAAGAACCGGAGCGTCTGGCCGTTGACGGCGTAGCTGTCGCCTTCCCTGCTGACTTTGCGCTGTCCGAGGTTCCAGTACGCGACGTTGTATCCGTCGTGACGCAGGATCCTCACCTCGGGGAACAGGCCGGGAGTGAGATCGATCCATTTCTGATCGACGAACAGCCCGCGCACAGGATCGACCACGCATTCAAACTCGAGCTTCTCCTGCCACCACTTGAGAAACCGGGAGAGCTGCGGCTGTCGCGTCACTGCCAAGAACCCGAGGTTGTAGGTACCGGCCTGCAGGATCGTCCGCTCGCACGGATGCTCGTCCCCTTCGATGGAGCCTGTAAGGTGCGGCGTCAAGGTCAGGAACGTCTCGGAGGGGGCCTGCTCAATCTCGACCAGGGGGCTGTAGAGGACGATATCCGGGTCGATGTAGATGACGCGATCGTAGCCGCGCTCGAAAAGATGTTCGAGCATCCACGGTTTCACCGCCGTATTCAGTTCCAGGATCGAATAGCGAAAGCAAAACTGACGAGGATGCGGCAGCCGCAACGCCTCGAGCCGCACCGAGGTGAACATCTCATCGTCATGATCACCGGTCGAAGCGTCGCCTACGAAGAGAACAAACCGCTCCCACTCGGGGTGATGGCGCTCGACCGAGGCCATGAGGACCCTTGCAGCGTGCCGGTAGTTTGGGGAGATGATCGAGAAGACCGCGGTATGCATGAGGAAGAGCAGTGAGAGAGGAGGCGCCCGGAGCGGGAGAGTATCACTGCCGTGCTCAATGCTTCGCCGCTCGATGGCGGTGGGCTCAATTGTCATCGTCAATGCGCGCGACGAGTTACTGCCTGCCGCCCGGTGCTCCGCCTCCCTGACAGCCCCGAGGATAGAAGACCTATCCGCTCGTCGGATCCGCTCGTCGGCCACCCGGCCGAAGCATGGCAACGCCTGCGGAAGTCGTCGTCAGCCATCGTTCATTCGAAGCTTTCGCTCCGACGCAGGTCGCGAACGTTCAGAAAGTGAGACCGTCGAAGCTGCGAGCCGAATCACCGATCATTGATTCCCTTCATCAATGATTAGTGTGGCTGTACATTGTCGGCGTAATGGCGGACGTGTGGGACAACGAGATGGTTCTTCGGCAGGCGGGTGTCGACCTCAGCGTCGGCATGGCGACGATCGTTGGCCGCGAGCGTGTGATCGTACCTCGCGATCTCGGCAAGTCGAAACGGGCCGCCGAGCTCCGCTTCATCTTCCAGGATCGTTTTTTCGCGTACGCAGAGTTGTCCGGGGATACGCGCGAACCAGTGCCGGTGATCCGAGACATTGGCGACAAGGAAGCCGCAACGACGCTCTTGGCGAACCCGGATGGTCCCATACTGGTGGCGGAGGGCCGGTTTATCTGGCCTCAACGGAATCTGCACGAATACGTCCTCCGCACCTCCTCACTCGTAGCGCGCGGCGCACCCGTAGTCGTCGATGGCCTGCTCGCCGGAATGGTCATCCAGCAGGAGACACCCGACATTCACGTGCTGCCGATTGGTGTTGCGCTCGACCGCATCGAGTTCGAACTGCTCGATCGGGCCGCACAGACCGTCATCCGCCATGCTGAGGGCCTTCGTCGAGCCGCAGGCGAGGCTGCGATCCACATGGAGTTCCTCGTACTCGCTCTGGCCGCGGTGGATGACGCGTTCAGCGCGCGGCTGCGCGGTCGGAATCGCGACTACCAAGCGGTAGCCGAGCTCCTCGGCACGCCACAGAAGCCGCTCCCCGGGTCTTCCAAGTACACCGCCGCTAACATCAATACGATTCCACCACTTTCGAAACATGCGCGCACCGCTCTCGACAACGCCAGGCGACTGAGCGGGAACGAGCCGACATCGACCGCGGATCTCGCGTCGGCCATGTTCAGCCTCGAAGAATGCAGCATCATTAAACAACTGCTCGCCGCTGGGATCAGCCTGAAGGCACGGGCGCCTCGCGTCTCACCCATCGCCGGCTACGCCTCCGATGCCCCTACCGCGGACACTGATCCCTTCGATGTCCACCGCCATGCGAACGCGCTCTGCTCCGTTCTCGCGGCAAAGACGGTTTCGCCGCCGGTTTCGGTTGGGCTCTTCGCGCCTTGGGGTGCCGGAAAGAGTTCGTTCATGATGGCGATGAGCAAGCGCTTCGATCGGCTGACAGCGACCGCACGAGCGAATCCTGACTCCGTCTTCTGCACCAACATCGTGCAGATCTGGTTCAACGCCTGGCATTACGCGGAGCAGAACCTGCTGGCCAGTCTGGCTGACACCATCTTCGAAGGGCTCGACGCGGCAATCGTCCTTGCGAACGCAGAGCCGGAGACGGTTGATGGCGCAGCGCTAGACAGGCGCGTGCTGGAGCAGAAGCAGAAAGTCAGTGAAGACAAAGCGACCGAGGCCAAGAAGGAACTCGCCGAAGCGTGCAGGCGCGTCGGCGAGATCGACCGACAAATCGAGATCATCAAGACGAACGATCGCGCTGTGGATGCGAAATTCACACCACGCGAGGTGGCTGCCGCCGTTGCGTCAAACGAGGCCGAGGCGCAGAAGTACACAGAGAAAGCGGCCGATGCACTGAAAGTGTCGACCGGCGAAGCAGAGGCGTTGGTGAAGAGCGTGAGCGACTTCTGGTCGGCCGCACACGCGCTGCGGACGTCGAAGCAGTGGCAGCGCAGCGGTTCGCTCTGGCTGCTTGCCGGAATCGTGTTCGCGGTCATTCCACTGTTCATCAATGGCCTGTTGTCGTTTGCGGCGAGCATTCCTATCGGTGCGATCATCTCGCTCACGGCGACTGTGCTTGCCCCGCTGACGAAGGCAATGCGGGCCTTAGAGAAGGCGCGCAAACGCGCAGCCGACGCGATCGAGGAGAAACGGCGCGCCCTGCTCGCACAGCACGCTGAGGAGAAGAAGAAGGCCGAAGAAACGCAGGTGGCCGCGCAGGACAAGATCGACGTTGCGGCCAGGGAGAGTGCCCAAATTCAACGCGACATTGCGAGTCTCTCGCCGGAGCGCTCAATGGCCGAGTGGGTGCGCGAGCGTCATGCCAGCCGCACCTATGCACAGCAACTCGGCGTGGCTGCCGAGGCGCATCGCGACTTCCGCCGACTCACGGCGCTCCTGAAAAAGGTCGCCGAAGGGAAGCCGGAGACTGATCCGGAGATCAGGAACATCAAGAGGATCGACCGAATCGTCCTCTACATCGACGATCTTGATCGTTGCCCGGAGGGGAAGGTGGTGGAAGTGCTGCGAGCGGTGCACCTGCTCTTGGCGTTCGAGCTCTTCGTTGTCATCGTCGCCGTCGACTCGAAGTGGCTGTTGCATTCGCTCAGCGGTTATTCGAAGGCGTTCAGGGACGGTGGAGAGTGGCGGTCCACGCCGCTCAGCTACCTCGAGAAGATCATCCAGATCCCGTTCGTGCTCGATGCCATGACGCCGGAGGGCTACGGCCATTTCATCGATGGGCTGACTGGCGCGTCGCATTCCGGAGCGCAATCTGAACCGAAGCAGCAACCGTCTCCGCCATCGCCGCGACCGCAGGACCAGCAGCCGGAACCGACTGCGCTACCTCTGCCAACGTCTCAACCACTGGAAAACCAGCCGGCGACCGCGACGACAGAAACCACTGCGCCAGCGGCCATCGATCCAAATCCCGATCAGCTTACGTTCACGACTGGTGAGACGACATTCATGAAATCGCTGCACCCGCTTATGTCATCGCCGCGCAACGCGAAACGCTTCGTCAATATCTACCGTCTGATCCGCGCGACGATGTCGGCTGAGGAACTGGACTCGCTGGTCGATCCGGAGCGGAAGGCATACGAGCAATTGCTGGTGCTCGTTGCCACCGTTACAAACTATCCCGAGGCGGCCGGTGCGTTGATTCGTAAGTTCGAAACGCCTAAAAGCACCCTACAACTTGAGCTTCCTGAGCTGCTGAAGAATGCACTGGCGCCATTTCTGGCTGTAAACGGGACTCTTGGCAAGATAGGCCCGTGGATTCCCACAGTCTCCCGTTACCTTATCCGAACGCCTTAGCTCACTCCTCCACCAGGTCGAACGACACACGAGAGCACTATGGTGTGTGAGGGGCAGCCGCGAGGTTCCCTTATCCCGAAGCGCTGAGACGGCAGCGCTCCTTCGCGCCTTGCGTCAGCTGCGGCCGTCGACCATTCGCCGGATTCCGAGTGGATTCGACTCTTTCAGCTCGTCAGGAAGGACGGCGTCGGGGGCGTTCTGCCAGGCGACAGGGCGTGTGAAGCGCTCGATGGCGCGCGTCCCCACCGAGGTCGAGCGGCCGTCGGATGTGGCGGGATAGGGGCCGCCGTGAACCATCGCCGGCACGACCTCCACACCGGTCGGATAACCGTTGAAGACGATCCGCCCCGCCTTCGTCTCCAGGATCTCGAGCAGATCGCGGTACTCGTCGATCTCGCCTTCGGCGGCGTGAATGGTCGCCGTCAACTGGCCTTCGAGCGCGCGGGCGACTTCGAGCAGACGTTCGTGCGAGTCGCACTCGACCATCAGCGTCGAGGGGCCGAAGACCTCGTGCATCAATTCGCGATGCGTCAGAAAGTTCCCGGCGTCGGTGGTGAAAAACGCTGCCCCTCCTTCGGCGTCGACGAATGCGCGCCGCGTGGCGATCGCCGCGAAGGACGCCACGCCGCCGCGATAAGCGTCGCGAATCGCGGGGGTCAGCATCGTCGCCGCGGGCGTGGCGGCCATGCGCGTCTCCAGCTCGCGCACGAATTGCTCGTCGCGGGTGGTCAGTACCAGGCCCGGGTTCGTGCAGAACTGTCCGACACCGAGCGTCACCGAGGCGTGCAGGCCGGCGGCGATCTCCGCGCCGCGCTCCGCCAGTGCCCGCGGGAGGATGAAGACCGGATTGATGCTGCCCATCTCCGCGAACACCGGAATCGGCTCGGGGCGTGACGCCGCGACGTCCATCAACGCGCGCCCGCCGCGCAGCGATCCGGTGAAGCCGGCGGCCTTGATCAGCGGATGCTTCACAAGGGCGATACCGGCCTCATACCCTTCATCGAACAGCAGGGCGAACACTCCTTCGGGCATGACGTCCGCGATCGCCTCGCCGGCCAGCGCGGAGGTACGCGGATGCGCTGGATGCGCCTTCACGATCACCGGGCACCCCGCCGCGAGCGCCGAGGCGGTATCGCCGCCGGCCACGGAAAAGGCCAGCGGAAAATTGCTCGCGCCGAAAACGGCCACCGGACCGAGCGGGCGCAGCATCGACCGGATATCGACGTTGCCGTGATCGATCCGCGCGTCGAGCCACGATCCTTCCTCGACCAGCGCCGCGAACATCCTCAATTGATTGCACGTGCGCGCCAGCTCTCCCTGCAACCGCGGCAAACCGAGCGCGGTCTCGGAACGCGCACACGTCACAATGGCGTCGCCATTTGCTTCGAGACGCGCGGCGATGGCGCGCAGCAACTCCCCTTTTCGGCGGCCGCTCAGACGGCCATAGCCCGCGAATGCGGCGGCCGCCGCGCGCGCGGCGCGATCGACGTCGTTCATGCCCGCGGCCTCGCACCGAGGGCCGCGCGAATGACGCGCAAGGCCTCATCGCGTTCCTGGCCCGCCAGCGGCAGCCGCGGCGGGCGGACGCGCTCACTCCCCATCCCCACCTCCTGCTGCACCAGCTTGATGAGCTGCACGAATTTCGGGACGGTATCCAGCCGCAGCAGCGGAAGAAACCAGCGATAGAGATCGGAGACGTCGTCACCACGCAGCGCGCCGTCGAACACGTCGACCGACTCGCGCGGGAGCGCGTTCACGAGCCCGGCGATCCAGCCGGTGGCTCCCGCGGCGATTCCTTCGACGATCAGATCGTCGACGCCGACCAGAATGGCCAGCCGTTCGCCGATCAGCGATCGGATAGCTGTCACCCGCCGAATGTCGGCCGACGACTCCTTGACCGCGTGCAGATTCTCGTGTTCCCCGGCCAGCTCCGCCACGTGCTCCGGCAGAAAATCGGTGCGGTAAGCGATCGGATTGTTGTAGAGCATGCACGAGAGGTCGGTGGCGCGAAGGATCGCCGCGATGTGCGCTTTCATCTCGCGCCAGTCGGTGGAGTAGACGTACGGCGGCAGCACCATCAGGCCGCTGCACCCCGCCTGCTGCGCCTCTTTCGCCAACCGCACTGCCGCGTCGGTGCTCAGCGCGGAAATCGCAGCAGTCACGGGCACATGGAGCGCCCGCACACACGTCTTCAGAATGGCGATCTTTTCCTCGGGCTCGAGCGTCGCTCCTTCGCCGAGAGACCCGAGGGCCACGACGCCCGTGCAGCCGGCGTCGGCCATCCACGACGCGTGCCGCGCGAGGAAGTCGTGATCGACGCTGAGGTCTTCGCGGAATGGGGTGGTGATCGCGGGGATGATGCCTTGCCAGTTCATGCGTATCGATCCGGTGAAAGCTGTTTCAGAGGAATGGATGGCGTCTCACCGGAGAGCAGCTCACTCATCAATTTGCCGGTGATGGGCCCGAGACTGAGGCCCATCATGGCATGTCCGGCGGCCACGGAGAGATTGGCCAGCGAGGCGAAGCGGCCGATGTACGGCAGCCCGTCGGGGGAGCAGGGACGCAAACCGGCCCACGGCTGAACGTCCTGAAAGTCATCGGCGGTGAAATCAGGCAGATACTTCGACACCCCTTTGACGATTCCGCGGACACGGGCGGGGTTGATCGATCGATCGGTTCCTGTGATTTCCATCGTTCCTCCGAATCGCAGCGCCGATCCCATCGGCGTCACCGCCACGCGCGCCTCGGAGAGGATCATCGCGTGCTCCGGCAGCTTCCGCGGCCGCGGGAGTGTGAGGCTGTATCCCTTCCCCGCCTGCATCGGCAGACGCAAATTCAATTGCCTGGCGATCTCGCCTGTCCACGCCCCGCCGCAGATCACGAATTCATCCGCTTCCACCGCGCCGCGCGCGGTCATCACGGCGTCGATGCGGCGGCCGGTGCCGGCGCGCCAGCCGGTCACGCTGGTGTTCCAGGCTAGGTCGACGCCGCGCTCGCGCAGACGTTTGATCAGCGCGATCATGAATCGTTCCGGCGTCAGGTAAGCGTCCATCGGGAAGTAGATTCCGCCCGCCGCGCGCACCGACAGCCCCGGCTCCATCGCCGCGAGTTGCTTCGCGTCGAGTGTTTCCACAGGAAGGCCGAGCGCGCGGCCCATCGCGGCGGTGGCCATCTCGTGCTCCAACCCCTCCTCGGTGTTGCAGATCATGATGATGCCCTTTGGCGTCAGGCCGAATGCGTCTCCCCACTCGCGCGAGAGCTGCTCGAAACAGCCGCGCCCGGCCATGTTCAGTTGCAGCAGCAGCGGCGCGGACGCTTTCACGTGCCCGGCAGTCGCCGCCTGCCGGAATCTCCAGGCCCACTCCATCAGCCGCCGGTCGAGGCGTGGCTTCATGTAGAACGGACTCTCGGGATTCCACATCCATTTCAGCGCCAGACGAATCGCTCCCGGCGCGGCCAGCGGCACGAAGTGGCTCGGGGTGATCATCCCCGCGTTTCCGTACGAGCATCCGCGGTCCTCCTCGGAGGCGCGATCGAAAACGGTGACGCGATATCCGCGCTCCGCGGCGTAGTACGCCGTGCAAAGCCCGATCACGCCGCCGCCGATGATGGCGATGCGTTTTGCGCTCAACGGATTCCCCAGCAGTACGGATCGCGCTCATCGAGGATCAGCGTCGCCTCGGCGTTGACATACGCCGATCCGCGGATGACCGGCTGAATGGCCTGATCGACGATGTTCACATGCCCTTCGAAACGGCTGCCGATGATGCTCTCCTGCCGCCATGGCTTACCCTCAGCGAGTTTGCCGTCTTCGTAAAGACAAGCCATCTTCGCGCTTGTGCCCGTGCCGCATGGCGAGCGGTCGTATGCCTTCCCTGGGCAGAGCACGAAGTTCCTGCTGTCGGCATCCCCTCGGCCGGAAGGTCCGAAAAGCTCGACGTGATCGATCACGGCGCCGTCGCGCCCGGTGATTCCCTTCGCCTCGAGGCTCTGACGGATGGCCCACGTCAGCTCCGTCAGACGCTCGACGTTTTTCAGCTCGAGCGTTTCCTGATGCTCATTAACGAGGAAGAACCAGTTGCCGCCCCAGGCCACATCGCCGCGGAAACGCCCGTAGCCATCGACATCCACCACAACATCCTTCGCCAGCCGGTACGACGGAACGTTGCGCACCGAAACGTCGCCGGATTCATGCAGCTCCGCGGTGACGACGCCGGCCGGCGTATCGATCCGATGCAGGCCGGGAGTCAGCCGGCCGAGGTGCGCGAGCGTAACCACGACACCGATCGTCCCATGCCCGCACATCCCAAGAGTGCCGACGTTGTTGAAGAAGATCACGCCCGCCACACACGACGGGTCGTCCGGCGGAACGAGGAGCGCGCCTACGAAAACGTCCGATCCGCGCGGCTCGTTGACCACCGCGGAGCGGTAACGATCGAACCTCTGCTCCTGGAATCGCGCCCGCCGCTCCGCCAGCGATCCGCCGCCGAGGTCCGGCCCCCCGTCGATGACCACGCGAGTCGGCTCGCCCTCGGTGTGCGAATCAATCACCCGTATCCGCTGCATGCCGCGGAGTATATGTTCACGAAAAGGTTGCCCTGACGTCATCGGGATGGTCCGACGGCATCCATCGACGGGTGCGAGGTGGTCCAACACTCGCGCGCCTTTCCTCCTCACAGGACAACCCGGCGGGCGAACAGGGACCGATTACCCATTCCTATCTGCCGATTACCCGTTCACAGGTAAATTTACGCATTCATATCTGGCGATTACCTGTTCATATCTGGGGATTACCCGTTCTACTATCATCGCCTCGATGGATCGCGCCGCCGCAGTCCTCGCGCTCTTGCTCGCCACCGCCGCGCACGGGCAGACGATCGTCTGGGACAAGTACGATCCGATGGCCGTGCGGACCGACCGGACGGCCGATGTCTCCATCCAGGTGTCGACCAGCGGCGCGGTCTCGGGCCTGCGGCTCGACTACGCGAACGGCGGTTCCCTCAACCTCACCCAATCGGTACCGGGCTTCTGGATCGCTTCCGTTCCCGCGGCCAAGGCGCTCGACGGCTACGCGGCCGATGACGTCAACCACAACTTCGTCGGCTTCCTCCGCCTGCTGGCGTCGGACGGATCGACGCTCGCCACCTACAACAGCTTCATCCAGGTGCTGGACAGTCGCGTTCCCTCCGTGCCCATACGCAACCTCGGCGGCAACGCGCGGGCAACGATGCGCATCCTCAATCTGTACCGGCCCGGCCTCGACATCAACCAGATCGATGCGGCGGCGCGGCAGTTTTACGGCTACTACCACGACGACTACGACTTCCTGCAGGTCGTCTTCGTGGAACCGTCCTACCCCGCCAACCGCTACCACTTCGCCGTGCGCAACGACGTCGACGGCATCGGGGAGACGAAGTTCAATCAGGCCTCGCAGTATGGAAGCGCGGGGAAGCTGCAGGGAATCACCGTCTTCCCGGTCGACTTCTTTTTCGACCCTGGCGAGACATCGTTCTCGCATGAGTTGGGACATCAATGGGTCATGTTCCTGAAGAACAGCGTGCTGCAGCCGGGGCCGCACTGGCCGCTGTCGACCATGGCCCACGGGGTCATGGGATTCAACATCCCCGGCAGCTCGGTCGGAGGCGACTTCCCCTATGACGTGACCGCCGTGACGTCGACGACCGCGCGGCTCACCGACGCGCCGGTGACGAAGGAGTTCAGCGACTTCGACCTCTACCTCATGGGCCTGCTCCCCTCCTCCGCGGTCGCGCCGGGGATCGTGGTGCAGGGCAACCCGTGCAGCGGCTGCGTCCTGCCGAGCAGCACGATCACCATCAACGACGTCATCGCCATCAACGGACCGCGCGTGCCCGATTCCGCCGCCGCCAAGAAGTTGTTCGACGTGGCCGTGCTGGTGATCTCGCGCGATCGCCTGCTGACCGACGACGAGATGGCTGTGCTGGAGTACTTCGCCGCACGCGGCGAGGCCACGACCTCCCTCCCCTACACCTCGGGCTTCGGACGCGGGACGACGAAACCGTTCTACGTGGCCACGCGTGGACTGGGGCGCGTCGACCTGAGGCTCGATCATCCGCCGAGGCGACGCGCCGCACGGCACTGAGTCGGACGGACGGCTCGTCTGCTTCCTCAAGCGGTGCGGAGTTTTTTCGCGTCGTCCCGGTGCACGATCGTGCGGCGGTAAGTACCATACGCGCATGCTCAAATGGTTCGGCCCGAGTCGTGAGGAGGTATGGCGCCAACTGAGTGAGGCCATCGGTGCCCGCTACGTCGAGGGCGGCTTCTTCAAGACCGATAAGGTCGAGGCGGTGCACGGGCCGTGGGTCGTGACGCTAGACAACTACACCGTTTCGACTGGGAAAGCGACGATCGTCTACACGAGGATGCGCGCTCCCTACGTCAACCCCGATTCATTTCGCTTCACGATCTACCGGACCGGTTTTTTCAGTGAGCTGGGTAAATGGTTGGGGATGCAGGACATCGATATCGGAGATCCGGCCTTCGATGCGGCGTTCGTCATCCACGGGAACAATGAGCAGAAGGTCCGGGCTCTGTTCGCAGATCCAAAACTGCGCGGATTGATCGCCGCCCAACCTGCCATCCACTTCGAGGTCAAAGACGACGACGGATTTTTTTTCACAACGTTCCCCGAGGGCGTCGACGAGCTCTGCTTCCAGGTGACCGGCGTCATCAAAGACATCGATCGCCTTCGCGAGCTCTTCGACATTTTCGCCGAGACCCTCGATCAGCTCTGCCGCATCGGCTCCGCTTACGAACAGGCACCGGGCGTCCAGATCTGAGGAGCCAGCACGTCCCGCCCCGCTGTACCTCGGGCTTCGGCCCCGAAACCGTCTTCCATCCTCACGCGTAAACACTGCTGCGACTTCGTGAGTAGTTCTATAGGAGGGCATCGAGTATACGAATGCGCAAACTGCTGCTGACTCTGCACCTGTACGGAACACTCATCGCCGGGATCTTCGTGGTGATCCTCGGGTTGACCGGATCGATCCTCGCTTTCGAGTCACAGCTCGACCGGCTCTTCAACCCGTCGCTGTTCGACATCGCGCCACAGCCCGCGGCTCCGCTCCCACTGCCAAGGCTCGCGGCGGCCGTGAGGCAGCGGTTCCCCAGCAGCAGCGTCGAGGGCTTCATCCTGCCGCAACATCCCGACAGTGCCCACATCGTCTATATCAACTCAGGAGCGGCCGTCTTCGTGAACGGCTACACCGGCGCGATCCTCGGCACGCGGCGCGGACCGACGCTGCTGACCCGCATCCATCAGATTCACACGCATCTTCTGGCCGGCAAGATCGGCGAGATGATCATGGCCGTCGCAGCCATCGTCATGCTCTTTCTCGTCGTCTCCGGCGTGATTCTGTGGTGGAAATACAGGAAGGTCACGATCAAGTGGAACGCGTCGCTGTTTCGGGTGATGTTCGACGTTCACAACGCCGCCGGGATTCTCAGCGCGATCTTCCTGCTGCTCCTCTCGCTCACGGCAATCGCCATCGCATTCGACAATCCAATCGCCCGCTGGAGCTACAAAGCCACCGGGACGAAGCCGATCCCGCGCTCGATCCCCTCGACCCAGCGCTCGGGCGCCGCAACGGTCGATCCGGACGAGGTGCTGCGGATCGCCAAGGCGGCCGAACCGGGAGCGGCGCCGCTGGCCATCGATTATCCGGAAGACACCAAAGACTCGTACACCGTCCGCATGCGCTTCCCCGAGGATCGGACGCCGGGCGGGCGGTCGTGGGTGTGCGTCGATCAGTACAGCGGGAAGGTGCTGGTCGCGCAGAGCTCGCGAACGGCGCCGCTACCCGTACGCGCCGAGCTCATGAACCGCCAGATTCATACCGGCGACGTGTTCGGAACCCCATCGCGGATCGTCATGTCCGCCTCCAGCCTGCTCGTCGTCCTCCAGGCCTTCAGCGGCGTGGTGATGTGGTGGAAGCGGAGGAAGTAGATGCGGCTCGTCGCCACTTGTTTACGAATTCGTCCCTCCATCGAGTCGCCGCTCCGAGATCATGCCGACCAGCTTCACGATTGCCGGCAATCCCGCTGCCAGGCCAGTCACGATCGTGGTCGTGAGATTCAGAAGATCCTTCTGACTTGCGAAGAAAACAACCGTGACCGTCAGAACCACCAGCCCGATTGGAACGCGCAAGGAATTCCAGAGTCCGGCTGATTTCTCTTCGATCGATACCAGAGCGGCATCCCCCTCCTGATCGAGCACGTATCGACGGAAGGTCTCGCTGAAGACGCGCACATTGGGTGCTTTCCGAACGAGACCACGGGCAATGAGACGGCGGATGGCTTTCCTGTTTTTCCCGTTGACGAATCCATGCTTTGCCAGGTGCTGTAGCAGGACCTTCTCTTCGTCCGCGCAACTGGCCCAGAGACTGCCGTAGTATGTCTCGGCTCGTTCGAGGAGCTCATCGAGAGTCTCTTCCTGGCTGTACTTCTGCGGCTGCATCTCCTCGACCAGTTTCGTCAGGAAGGCATCGCTCCTGACTTCGCGAAACAACCACTCCGATAGTTTCGCTGGGCGGCGAGAGCGTTTCGTGCGCGGTTTTAAAGGCGCCGTCAATTCACGAGCTGTCCGCACCCACCAGCGCAGGCGCAGCTTCGCCACTCGGTACGTCAGGCGGGCCCGAAATCTCAGGCTACGCACGGCCGTGGCAATCCCCTGTTCTTTCGCGGCTCGTTTGAGCGAGAGCACTTGGTCCTCGGTGAGCCAGATGAAGCGCGAGAGCACTGAAATCCATCGCTGCCGCTGCGACCGACGCGCCCCCTTGGGTTTCTCGGCCGAGGCGATCGTTTGGATGAGCAGGGGCGAGACGGTCGAGTCGATGATGACTGTACGATCCGGAAGATTCATCAACCGCTCGAGGAAGACCAGTTGACGCATTGATTTCTCCGAATCGATGGGCTGAATCGTAAAATCGCGGCAGAAAAGACTCCGGGCGACCTGCGGAGAGTCGAGCGCGATCAACTCCTTCGACACGGCGTCGTCATCCGTGAGTGAGGAGAAGCTGAAGCGAGCGAATTTATCGACATCGACGAGACCCTCGGCGTCATTGACCCGCCGGACGAGGAAGATGTGGTCACCCAGTGTCGGTCTCACTCTCGAGCGTGAGAACAGCCATCGCGGCGCTTGAAGATCCATCAGGAAAACTTTCCGGGCGATAAAACGAACAATCCAACGCATGAGGAGAACGAGGATGACCGCCACTGACAAATAGCAGACCCATCGAAGAGGCATCAGCAACGGTGATTGGGAGATCGGAGAAAGGCAGACCGCACAGTCTGCTGTCGTCCATTCGATGGTCGGAAGCGCCGCGGCCTGGGAGAGAAGAAACCGAGGCAACAGCGAGGGGAATTGCGAGACGATGACAATTGACGGTGATGTGGGAACGTTCGCGGCGCCGTAGATGCGCTGTGCCGCCGCATGATCGAACGAGACCTTCTTCTCCATTCGCAGTAGCCGGCCACGCCTGATCGTGTGCCACGAATCGTCGCTCGCGCGAGGCTGGCGGAGATCGCGCAAGGCAATCGAAAACTCAGAGTACTGGGGTATCGAGCGTTGGAAGAATTCCGGAACACCTTCGGGCAGGCTTCGGTCAGGATTGTTCGTTCCCCCAAAGATCCTGGAAAAATTCGTCACGACCTTCAGCGATGCAGCTGGCGCTGGGGTAAGCCACCAGAGAGACCCGAAGAAATGCTCGACGGTATAGTAGCGGGAGATGCCCGGGTCGTCCCGGATGCTTCGCGATGCAATAAACTCCAGCCGCTGCTTCAAACGCTGAGCGAGGGTGAGCTGTCCGGATTTCAGAAGGGCTTCGGCCTCGAGCTCCCATCCTGCTTTGAAGAAGCCGAGCGTAGGCATAACGGACACCAGCAGCAACGCCATCGTGCCGCATAAGACGTAAGCACTGACGATCTGGGCCGACGGACGAAGACGCTGTTTCCTCCTGCGAAAGGCCACAAGCGGAACCAGAAGCAGAAGTCCGGCACTGAT
>DATLWH010000874.1:0-8731 GCA_035576505.1 Thermoanaerobaculia bacterium
GGTCTTTACCGAGCAACCTAGCAACTCAGCAACCCAGTAACTCCCGCCTCACCGCAACGCATCCTCCAGCGCCGTCGACGAGTCGGTCTTTTCGTCGCGGTACTTCACGATCACCGGCGTGGCCACGTGCAGCGTATGCTCCTCGGCGAAGTCGCCCTTGAGGGGGCGCGAGCCCGGGATGACGACCGCGCCGTAGGGGATCTCCAGCGGGCGGGTGGCGGTCTTGCGGTAGATCTGGCCGCGGACGTTGTCGTAAACCGGCGTCGATCCGGTCAGGACCACGCCGGCGCCGATAACGGCGCGCGAACGGACGATCGTCCCCTCATAAATGCCACAGTTGCCGCCGACGACGACGTCGTCTTCGATGATCACCGGCAGGCCTCCGACCGGTTCCAGCACCCCACCGATCTGCGCGGCGGCGGAGAGATGCACGCGTTTGCCGACCTGGGCGCACGAGCCGACGAGCGCGTGCGAGTCGATCATCGTCTCTTCGTCGACGTACGCGCCGATATTGACGTAGGCCGGCGGCATCATGACCACTCCTTTGGCGACGTACGTCCCACGCCGGATCGACGAGCCTCCCGGGACGATGCGGATGCCGTCCTGGGCCTTGAACCGCCGTGTGGGGATGGTGTCTTTGTCGATGAACGAGAGCGCTCCCGACGCGAACTCGGCGGCCACGCCGGCGCGGAAGGCCAGGAGGATTCCCTCTTTCACCCACTTCTGCGCATGCCACTCGCCGTCCTCGTCCCGAACCGCGGAGCGGATCGTCCCCTTCTCCAACTCGGCGAGAAAGAGTCCGATCGTCTTCAGCACCTCCATCCGATCCGTGGCCGGACCGATCGCCGCCATCCGCTCTTCGATCGTAGTCATCAGACCCTCACCGCCTCGAAGAGTCCGCACTCCTCCAGGATCGCTTCGAGCTTCTTCCGGTTCCCCTCGGTGATCGGCGCGAGGGGCGGGCGGACGGTGTCGCTGTCGATGATGCCGAGGAGCTTGCAGGCTGTCTTGACCGGGATCGGATTCGACTCGATGAAGTTGCCGGTGAGGAGCGGGAGGACGCGGTAGTGGGTGGCGCGCGCGGCGGCGAAGTCGCCGCGCAGCGCCGCCGAGACGAGCTCGCTCATCAGGCGCGGGATCTCGTTGGAGGCGACGGAGATCAGTCCGTCACCGCCCGCGGCGATCAGCGGCAGGGTCCAGGCGTCGTCCCCGCTCAGCACGAGGAAGCCGACCGCGCGTCCGCGGATGACCGACATGATCTGCTCGAGGTTTGCCGACGCCTCTTTCACTCCGATGATGTTCGGGATCTCGGCGGCCATGCGCAGCGTTGTCTCCGCGGTCATGTTCACGCCGGTACGGCCGGGCACGTTGTACATGATCATCGGGAAGCCGGTTTTCTTCCTCTCGATGGCCTCGGCCTGCATGCCGAAGTAGCGGCGGAGCCCGTCGGGTGTGGGCTTGTTGTAATACGGGGTGATGGTCAGCACGCCGTCGGCGCCGAGGTCGATGGCCTGCTCGGCCAGTTCGATCGCTCGCGGGGTGGCGTTGCTGCCCGCGCCGGCGAGCACCGGGACGCGTCCGCGGGCCCGGCGGACGACCAGCTCGACCACGCGCCGATGCTCTGCCGCGGTCAGCGCAGGGTTCTCGCCCGTGGTGCCGCACGGGACGAGGAAATCGACCCCACCGTCGATCTGGAAGTCGACGAAGCGTTCCAGTGCTGATTCGTCGAGCGCGCCGCTCGGGGTGAAGGGAGTGATGAGGGCTGTGCCAAGGCCGCGGAACATCGTCATGACAACTCCAGAAGCTGAAGGATGAAGGATGAAGGCTGAAGGATGAAGGATGAAGTTCGCGCATGCTGCTATTCATCCTTCATCCTTCCGCCTTCATCCTTCGTTGAACGCCAGCTCTTCGAAGCGAAACAACCCCTTACGGCCGCGCAGCAACTGCGCTGCCATCACCGCACCGCGGGCGAAGCCTTCACGGCCGCGGGCGCGATGAGAGATCTCGATCAGATCATCGGGCGAGTCGAAGAAGAGCGTGTGCAGGCCGAACTCGCTGCCGACGCGGGAGGAGACGACGGGCGGATCGAGCTTGCCCTCGCTGCCGGATTTCACCGACGCGGCGATGCGCAGCGCGGTGCCGCTCGGCGCATCGACCTTCTGCGAATGATGGCGCTCTTCCATTCCCGCCGCGTACTGGGGAAAGCGTGCGACGAGTGCTCCCGCGCGCTGCGCGAGACTGAAAACGACATTGGCGCCAGGGGAGAAGTTCGAAGCGTAGACACAGCCGATGCCCGCCTCTTCCACGCGCTGCTTCACGTCCGCCAGCCGGTCGCTCCAGCCTGTCGTGCCGATGACGAGCCCGAGCTTGTGGTCGCAGGCACGGGCCAGCGTGTCGTCGAGCGCGCTGGCGTGCGAGAAGTCGATCATCACCTCGGCACCCCGGAGCGGCTCCTCCCGATCGACATCCAGGATACAGACGACTTCATGGCCCGAGTCGAGGGCAACCTTCTCGATCGTGCGTCCCATCTTGCCGTAGCCGTGGATGGCGATCTTCATACGGCCACCGCCTGCTCGAAAAGAGCATGATGGATCCGCTGGATGGCGCGGTCGGAGTCGGCGTCGTGGATGACGATGCTCAGGTTCAATCCCGACCGGCCGAGGGACAGCATCTGCATCGGTACGCCGTGCATGGCCTCGAACACGCGCGCGCCAACGAGCGAATCGGCCAGCAGGTTGCGGCCGACGATGGCGATGATGCACTGGCCATTGATGACCTCGACGTCCGCCACGCCGCGCAGCCGCTTCTGCAGCTCATCAACATTGAGCTGTTCATCGACGGTCACAGACACCGAGACTTCGGACGTGGCGATGAGGTCGACCGAAATCTCCAGCTCTTCGAAGACGTGAAAGAGGCGCGCCAGAAAGCCGTGTGCGCCGAGCATCTTGTTCGACGTCATGTGGACCACGGTGACGTTGCGCTTGCGTGCGATCGAACGCGGGCCGATGGCGTTGCCCGTCCCCTCGCGCGTGATGAGCGTGCCTGGCGAGGCAGGATTCTGCGTGTTGAGGATGCGCACGGGGATGCCGGCCTCGATGGCCGGTTCCAGGGTGCGGGGATGGAGCTTGGCGCCGAATGAGGCGAGCTCCGCTGCCTCTTCATGCGAGAGGTGGTCGATCACGCGCGCGGACGGCACGAAGCGCGGGTCGCAGGTGAGAAGGCCGTCGACGTCCGTCCAGATCTGCACTTCATCGGCGCCTACGGCAGCCGCCACGATGGCGGCACTGTAGTCGGAGCCGTTGCGGCCGAGCGTGGTCGTCGCGCCGCCGGCGGTCCGGCCGATGAAGCCGCCCAGCACCGGAATGTGGCCTCTCTCCACGATCGGCAGCAGTGTCTTTCGCGCCGCCTCGGATGTGAGGTCCATGCGCGGTGTGGCACCGCCGAAGTGATCGTTCGTCCAGATGACCTCTTCGGACTCGACATGCTCGCCCGGCAGGGCGCGCATCATCATCGAGTAGGCGAAGAGGACCGACGAGAGCTTCTCGCCGATGGAGACGACCTTGTCGTGCGCGCGCGCCGTCACCTCGCGCAAGAGGGTGATGCCGCGGAGGATGGTGTGGATCTCCTCGATCTGCTTGTCGAGCCGCTTGACGAACGCGTCGAAGAAGTCGAATTTCTGCTGCACCAGGCGCATGGCCACGTCTTCATGGCGCTGCCGGATGCGGTCGATGATGTCGTTCACGCGCTGCCCGTCGCCCTCGCAGGCCGCCGCCGTTGCGGCCACCAGGTCGTTGGTCACCCCTGATAGCGCCGACACGACGACGATCGGATTGAGATGCCGTCGTTCGGCCACGATGTCGATGGCGTTGGCCACCCGGCCCGCGTCGCCGACCGAGGTGCCGCCGAACTTGATGACGATCACAGCATCCCTCTCGCCTCGAGCAACTCCGCGTTCAGCAGCGCAGCTCCGGCGGCGCCGCGGATGGTGTTGTGCACGAGCGCGACCATGCGGATGTCGAGAAGGGGGCAGGGGCGGAGCCGGCCGACGGTGACGGCCATTCCGTGCTCGCGGTCGCGATCGAGTCGCGGCTGCGGGCGGTCGGGCTCGGCCGCGTAATGAACCGGCTGCTTCGGGGCCGAGGGGAGGCCAAGCCGCTGCGGCTCGCCTGTGAACGAAACGAGCGCTTCGCGGATGGCATCGATATCGGCATCGCCGTCACGCAGCTGGAGGGAGATCGTCATTAGATGGCCGTCGATCGTCGGAACGCGATTGACCTGCGCGGAGATACGGAACGGCGCGTCGATAAAACGATCGTTTTCCCAGCGGCCGAGAATCTTGCGCGGCTCCGACTCGATCTTCTCCTCCTCGCCGCCGCCGATGAACGGAATGACGTTGTCGAGGATGGCGTAGGACGAGACGCCCGCGTAACCGGCCCCGGAGATGGCCTGCATGGTGCTGACGTGGAGGCGGTCGATGCCAAAGCGGCGCTCGATCGGGGCGATGGCCAGCGCCAGCCCGATCGTCGAGCAGTTCGGGTTCGTGACGATGTAGCCGTTGCCGCCGCGGCGGTGTCTCTGCCGATCGATCGCGCCGAGGTGCTCCGCGTTGATCTCCGGGATGAGCAGCGGCACATCTGCGTCCATGCGGTGATTGCGGGAGTTGGTTACGACCACGCAGCCGCGGTTGGCATAGTCGTCTTCGGCTTCGCCGGCCACCGACGAGTCGAGGCCGGAGAAAACGAGGCGCGATTCGAGATCGGCGCCGAGCGGTTTCACCGTCAGGGTTGCGGCGTCGTCGGGTAGGAGCGTGTCGAGGCGCCAGCCGGCTGCATCGCCGTACGATCTTCCCGCGCTGCGCTCCGAGGCGACCACTTCCGCCAGCCGGAACCATGGGTGTCTCTCGAGGAGTTGTACGAAGCGCTGCCCGACGGAGCCGGTCGCACCGAGGACCGCCACCGGGATGCGCTCACCGCGGCGTGTGTCAGTCCGAGTGGGCAATGTCAATGTTTCGGTCATCTGGTCTCAGCATTCCGTCTGAAGTATTGCAAAAGCGATTCTAAGCTGAAGAAGGCAGCGAGATGGACGAGTCGAATCACTGTCGTCCATGCGGCCAGCGGACCGGCGCCGATTTCGCCGAGGTGCGCGGTGAACGGCACATGCAGCGGGCCCCAGCGGAAGAGCAGGGAGCCGTGCATCGGCGACGAGGTCCCGGCGAAGTCGTGAAAGAGCGCGGACTCGGTGATTAAGAGATCCCACGCCACGAGCCACCACGCCGCTGCGCGCCAGCGCGTCAACGCGGGAACGAGGAGCGCCGGGATGACGATTGGCGCGAGCACGTACCAGTACCACCCCTCTTTTCCGCCGATCGGGATCGGGTTTCCACCTCGATTCGCGAGGACACAGGCGATGACGTTGTAGGTCTGTGCGAGCGCGAATGCGCCAAGTGCCAGGAGCGCTGCCGTCCCGCCGGCGCCCCGCCGCCGAACCGATACGACCACCGCGATGACAATCGGCCCCAGGTAGAGCGCAATCGCCGCCGGCCGCAGCGCATCGTTGAACTGGCCCGACGTCCAGGCCGCGCTGGCGATCGTGACGCGAACGATTTCGCTGATGCTGACCTTCGCCTCGTAGACGACGCCTCCCGGCTGGTCGAAAGCGACGACGCCCAGCGGATTGCGCGTACGCGAGGAGAGCTCGGCAAAGGTCAGGATGATGGCAACGAGGGATACGGCCGCGACGACGACCATCCGCAACTTCGGCGCGCGGGTTCGCCACCACAGGACCGGCAGGATGATCAGCAGCGGCCACGTGTACATCTTGGCGTTGAGTGCCAAGCCCCACGCGAACGCTTCTGCCACGATTACGGCGGGCCGCCGGGAGCCGGCCACGCTGATGGCCACGGCCACGGCTGCGAGCATGCAGGCGAATGCGTCGTTGCCGGCCCGAATGACGAGTGTTTCCCACGTCGGCAGCGAGACGAGAACGGCACCGCCGAGAATGCCGATCGGCCCGAACCAGCGCCGGCCGATCTCAGCCGTTGCCAGTACGGTGATCAGTGCGAAGAAGAGCGACAACGCGCGCCAGGCCTGCAGTTCGAAAAGCGCACTTCGGATCGGAACAAGCAGCGCCGTCAGCGAGTAGTAGAGGCTCGTTTGCTGCGCTTCGTAGTTCTTGACGACGTAGGGTTTCAGATCCGTTGGTGTGAGAGGGCGGTCGAAAACGATGTGTCCGCTGAGGTCGGAGACGATCGTTGGCCACCGCTCCCCTGCTTCACCCATCGCCGGCATTGCAGCCACGCTCCCGTGCGCCGCGGCGATGCTCTTCATCAGGTAGGGCGGAATCGACGGCTCCGTCGTCGTCGGATTGCGATGCTCGGCGCGAACGAAGTCCAGCCGCGCCACGTGGTAGACCTCATCGAGACCGGCGTAGGGAGGCATGGCCGCCATTTGAAGCAGCAGCCGCGCGGCCGCGCAAACGATGAGCAGCGCGTAGGCTGTCTGCGTTTTCGTCAACGTCATTTGACGATGGTACGCTCCGCGCCCGCTTGGCTTTGCACGATCCATATGCCGCGCTGCGCGTCAGGAACTTCCTCTGGCTGATCCTGGGGTACGCCACCTCGACGGTGGCGCGCGAGGCGCAGATCGTCGTCGTCGGGTGGCAGGTTTTCGAGGCGACGCGCGATCCGCTCGCGCTCGGGATGATCGGCCTGGCCGAGGCGCTCCCGTTCATCGCCGTGGCGCTGTATGCGGGGCATGTTGCCGACCGCCTGCCGCGGCGGCCCATCGCCATCGCCGGCACGTTCGCCATGCTCCTGTCGGCGATCGCGCTGCTGCTGTTCACCACCAGCGGCATGATCGGGAAGGGGCACGTCTGGCCGATCTATCTCGTCATCTTTCTCAGCGGCATCGCCCGCAGCTTCATCCGGCCGGCCTTCACCGCGCTCTCGGCCGAGGTCGTCACGCGCGATCTCTTTGCGAACGCCGTGGCATGGCGCAGCTCCACCTGGCAATTTGCGGCGGTGCTCGGCCCGGCCATGGGCGGCTTGATCTACGGTTTCGCCGGTGCGGCCGTTGCGTACGCGGTGGTGAGCGTTCTGATGACGCTGGCTCTGGCGTCGCTCTGGCTCATCGCGCATGATGCCCGGCCACAACGGGCGGAGGAGATTCCGATCGGCGAGAGCCTGCGCATCGGGATCAGGTTCCTTTTAGGCCAGCGCATCCTTCTGGCGGCGATGACACTCGATCTCTTCTCCGTTCTCTTCGGCGGTGCCGTCGCTCTCCTGCCGATCTTCGCGCATCTCCTCGGTGCCGGTCCGCAGGGACTCGGCGTATTGCGGGCCGCGCCGGCAGCCGGTTCGCTGGTCACCGGCATCATCGTGGCGCACCGCCCTCCCATGCGTCGCACGGGGGTGGCGCTCTTCACCGCGGTGGCGATCTTCGGCCTGACCATGATCCTCTTCGCCATCTCGCGCAATTTCTGGCTGTCTCTCTCACTGCTGGCGGTCAGCGGCATGGCCGACAACGTGAGCGTCATCATCCGCGGGACGCTCCTGCAGACCCTGACGCCGCAGCACCTCCTGGGGCGCGTGTCGTCGGTGAATCAGATCTTCATCGGATCGTCAAACGAGATCGGTGCGTTCGAGTCGGGCGTGGCGGCGCGCATCCTCGGCACTGTGCCGTCGGTGATCTTCGGCGGCATCATGACGCTCGTCGTCGTGGCGCTGATCATGGCCTGGTCGCCGCAATTGCGGAGGATGCGCGAGATCGATGCCCTTACGCGAACATCGACGTAACACAAAATTTCCTACCCTCCGTAGAGTTTCTTGACGTCCGCGATAGGCTCGATGGGATGCCGACCTCGGAACCAATCAAGGGACGCGGCGCGAGCTGGAATCCGCAGAACCGGTTCGAGCGCCTCGAATACGTTCGCGACGACGATGATGTGCCGAACGATGACGAGCCCGCGCCTCTGCCAAGAACGCTGTTTCTTCGCGACCCGACGCGCACGATCATCGCCCACAACGACAGCCCGGACGTCGGCTTCGACACGAGCGTCAATCCCTACCGCGGCTGTGAGCATGGCTGCATCTACTGCTTCGCCCGGCCGACCCACGAGTTCCTGGGGTTTTCGGCGGGCCTCGAATTCGAGACGAAGATCCTGGTCAAGGAAGATGCCCCGGAGCTTCTTCGCGAGGAGTTGATGTCGCGCAAGTACACCCCGAGCACGATTGCCATCAGCGGCGTCACCGACCCCTATCAGCCGATCGAGCGGAAGCTGAAACTGACCCGGCGCTGCCTGGCCGTGCTGGCGGAGTTCCGCAATCCGGTCGGCATCATCACGAAGAACCAGCTCGTCACGCGCGACATCGACATCCTGCAGGAACTGGCCGCGCACAACGCGGTTTCGGTACACATCTCCGTGACCACGCTCGATCCGCACCTGGCCAATCTGATGGAGCCGCGCGCCTCGCGGCCGGAGTTGCGCCTCGCGGCGATCGAGACGCTGGCGAAGGCCGGGATCCCGGTTGGCGTGATCGTCGCGCCGGTCATTCCGGCCATCACCGATCACGAGTTGCCGGCCATCCTGACCGCGGCCGCAAACGCCGGCGGCACGTCGGCCGGCTTCGTCGTCCTGCGCCTTCCGTGGGCCGTCGCGCCTCTGTTCGAGCGCTGGCTCGAGGAACACTACCCGGACCGCAAAGAGAAAGTGATGAACCGCGTCCGCGAGTTGC
>DATLWH010000875.1:0-3147 GCA_035576505.1 Thermoanaerobaculia bacterium
CCAGCGTCTCGACCTTGATGATGTCGTCGAGTTGCCTGGCCAGCGCGTAGAAATGCGGGATCGACGGTGTGGTGGGAACGTTCCCATCGTCCGCGTGCTTCTTGTAATTCAGGAAATCGAGGTACGTGCCGCGGTACGGTCTCTTTTTGCACCGCTCCAGGGCACGGGCGGAAACGGCGAAGACGGTGATACCGGGAGGAAGGGCGATCCCCTTCTGCACGCTGGCCAGGCAGACGTCGAGGCCCCAGTCATCGAATTGAACGGGGATTCCGCCGAGCGATGAGACCGCGTCGACCAGTACGAGCGTGTTCGGCGACTCGCCGTGAACGACGCGGGCCAGAGAGGCGACGTCGTTCGTCACGCCGGTCGACGTTTCGTTGTGCGTAATCGTCACCGCGTCGTAGTGCGTCCGCCGCGACATCAGATGATCGGCCAGCCTCTCCGGATCGACGGCGTTTCCCCAGCCGGCATTCAGTTGGTCCACCTCGAGGCCGAGCGTCTGGCCGATGGCCAGCCAACGCTCGGCGAACGCGCCGCAGGTGGTCACGAGAACGCGCCGCGGCACACAGTTGGTGAGTGACGCTTCGAGAATGCCCGTGCCGCTGCAGTTGGCGACGAATGTGTCCTGCGCCGTCCCGAAGAGGGGTTTGAGATTCGTGACGACGCGCGTGAACAGATCGCCGAACTCCTGCGAGCGATGCGCGATCATCGGACGCATCATCTCCTGCAGAATCTCAGGGCGTACCCATGTCGGGCCGGGAACGAAGAACTTGGCGTTCGTCATAGGAGATGTGGCAGTACGTCGGGCAGACTCGTGATGTAGACGTCTGCATTCTCCTTCACCCGGGGGCGGACGACAACGCCCCCGAAGCCGATGAAGAGGTCGACAGCCGGTTTCGCTTCGAGATCGCTGACCCCGTCGCCGACAAAGGCTGCCCTGCCGTGTGAGCGCGCGCGGATGTCGCGCGCGGCGAGTTCCTTTCCTCCGCTGCGCGTGAGAAACGAACGGCGGTCAAAGTCTAAATAGCGGCCATGATCGTCAAACATCAGGACTACGGCGTGTACGTTCCGCCGGGGAACGCTCAGAGCGTCCGCGAGAGGGAGGATGGCCTGCTCGATGCCGCCGGTGACGAGATGGACGACCACCCCGCCGCGCTGAAGCGCCGCGATCGTCTCTTCCGCGCCATCGACCACTGATTCCACGTACATCGCTCCCAGTTGCTCGATCCGTTCCCGCGACGGCCGGATCGCCTCCAGACGCTTTGCGTACACCTGATCGAGTGGGATCGCGCCGTTCATCGCCGCCTCGGTAAGTCCGGCGATCTCCGCGTTGCCGCCGGCAAGGACGTCGATTCCCTCAATGGTCACCAGCGTGGAGTCGACGTCGAAGAAAGCGAGGCGGTAGGTCATGGTTGTTGTTTTGACGGGTTGCCAGGTTGGCAGGTTGCCAAGCGCAACGCCCTAAGTTAAGCACTTAATTTGCGACAACGTAGCCCGGACGATTCACAAGTCCTCCGAATGGAAGGCGGAATGGCGGGGTGAGCGTGGCTCGAGGCGTGCGCGGGCTGATCGCGATGTTGCGGAAGGATTCCGAAGAGTGTGGATGCCGGACGCGCTTGCCGTGAAGTATCCGAACGCGAATGCCTCGTGGTCGTGGCAATGGGTCTTTCCCGAGTAGTGTCCTAATTTTGATTAAGACACTACCCTTTCCCGCGGGGCAGCGCAGCATCGACCCGCGAGGAGTAGAATCCAACAGATGGTTACTCGGAACCAGATCGTGTACACCGATCCAGAGATCCTGGCAGGCGAACCGGTGTTCGTGGGAACTCGGGTACCGCTCCACAACCTGTTCGACTACCTTGAGGCAGGCGATTCGCTAGAGGTCTTTTTAGATTCCTTCCCTGACGTTAGCAGGGAACAGGCCGTCGCGGCGTTGGAACTTGCAAAGGAGTCAATGTCCGCTGGTGCGAGTTCTCGTTGATCAGTGTCTTCCACGACAACTCGCTGCGGAGCTTCCCGGGCACCAGGCAACTACCGTTCGAGCTCAGCGCTGGCTCGGTCTCCGAAACGGTGTTCTCCTACGCGCTGCCCTCGAAGCCGGGTTTCAAGTCTTCATCACTAACGATTCCAGCATAGAGTTTCAGCAGAACGTCAAGAAAATCGGAATCGGAGTCATCGCGATTGTTGGAGTCCGAAACCGCATTCAGGATCTCCGGCCTCTCATACCTAAACTTCTTGAGAGCCTCGCGGTGATCGTGCCGGGTCAGGTCATCACGATCGCCCGCTAACGCCTGCAGCTGACGCAGGTCAAATATCAGCAACCACCTTCACGAGATCGCTGAACCTTTCCAGATAGTGATCCGGACGCGACGCTTTCAGTGCCTCCGCGGTCGATGAGCCGGTTGCCACGACTGCGACGTCGATCCCGCCGTTGCGGGCGGCGTGGACGTCGATCGGCATGTCGCCGACGAAAAGAGCGTGGGACGCGGCGCAGCCGGTCGACGCGAGCGTGTGCAGTACGTGTTGCGCGTCAGGCTTGCGGGCGCCGGCGAGATCGGGACCGACGATGGCGCGGAAGAAGGGCGCCAGTTTCAGGAACGTCAGGATCTTCTTCGAGAACGACGTCGGCTTGTTGGTGCATACGGCCATGGCCACGCCGAGGCCGTGGAGTGTACTGAGCGTTGCCTCGACGTCGGCGAGGATGGTCGACTCCTGGCAGCAGATCTCGTCGTAGCGCGATTCGAAGGCCTCTTTCACGCTCCGCGGAACATCGGTGGTGTCGAAGGCACGTTGCAGCAGTGTGTCGAGGCCGTCGCCGATGAAGTCGCGGATGCGGGCGGCACTCAATTCGTGCAGGCCGCTCTCCCGACGGGCGTAGTTGACGGCCTCAGCCAGTGCCGCATAGGAATCGACGAGCGTTCCGTCGAGATCGAACAGCACTGCACGGTAACGAAGCGGTGGCAAGGCCATGCGCGGAGGCAGATTCTATCGCCGCGGCGCCACCGGACGTTGGAGAATGGCCTGATGAAACATGCGCTGGCCGCGCTGCTCTTTCTCCCCCTCCCGCTGTTTGCCGCGGAGGGCAAGATCACCATTGCGGTCGAGCCGCTTGGCGATTCGGCACAGGGAGCGGTCGTCACGCGCGTG
>DATLWH010000876.1:0-7019 GCA_035576505.1 Thermoanaerobaculia bacterium
CGGGGCACTCCCGAAGCCGAGACGGAGTGAGACTTCCACGCTGGCGCTGTCCGAGAACGTCCACAATCCCGCGGTCCCAGGATGAAATGGCTTGAGCGCCGCACAGAGCAGGAACGCGCCGCCCAGCCAATACCCCACGATCGATCCGAGGAGAACCAGAAACCCGGCCACGCTGACGCTTGCCCAGCGAAACAGGCTCTCCAGGACGCGGACCGGCGACCGGCTCACTTCAGCCCGGGCCATCAGTTCGTAGGTCACATATTGGCTGGCCAGATCTTCCGGACTGCCGAGCGCGGCCAGCGCCGCCTCGACCGCGGCAGAGGTCATCTCCCCGTTACCGGCCGCCTTCTCCACGATGTGGCCGCGCAACTCCTCCACGATCTCGCGGACGTGATCGTCGTTCAGCCCACGCAACCGTCTGCGCAGTCTGCCCAGATACGTGTCGATCCTTCGCTGCGCATCGCTGACCGTCGGTGTGGTCATCTACTTCCCCTTCTTGAGCGGCGTGAGCAACTTCCGCATGCTGGAAGTGAACTGCGTCCAGGTTTCAGCCATATCGCGGGCGCGTTTCTTACCGGCCTCGGTCAGCGCGTAGTACTTGCGAGGGTGCCCGGTCTCCGATTCCACCCACACGCTGCGAACGAGCCCGAGGTCCTTCAACCGGCCTAGCAGCGGATAGATGGTTCCCTCGGAAACGATCAGATCGGAATCGCTCTCCAATCGTCTAAGTATCTCCAGCCCATAGAGTTGTCCATCCCACAACACAGCCAGGATAGCCAGATCGAGGCATCCCTTGCGCAACTGAACACCCCATTTGTCGACGGTCTCTGGTTGGTCGCCGTGGCCGTCATCACTCATACACGATATCTTGCTTGACAAGGTATCATGTTGTCAACACTGAGGTGGATCACGAACGTGGTCTACCCCGGCTACGCCACCGCAGCGATTGACGAAGCGTTCAACACGTTCGTCCTCCCGACCATGTCGCCAAGGCGGCGCGCGACGAGATGACACCCGAGCATGCCGTTCCGCGCGGGGGATACGGAGCTGAGGAGGATCTTCGGGAAGTGGAAGTAGGCGATAGGCATCGCTGGCTGGGAGCAAGTTAACGTTCCAGCCATCCGTCGTCGACGTTGCGGGCCACCCTCGTCATCGTCGCGGCGGGCTTTCATCAACGTTGCGGTCGCCCTCCCACATCGTTTCGGTGACCCCTCCACAACGTTGCAGTCACCCTTCCACATCGTTACGGTCGACCTTCCACATCGTTACGGTGACCCCTCCACAACGTTGCGGTCACCCTTCCACATCGTTATGGTCGACCTTCCACATCGTTATGGTCGACCTTCCACATCGTTACGGTGACCCCTCCACAACGTTGTGGTCACCCTTCCACATCGTTATGGTCGACCCTCCACATCGTTATGGTGACCCCTCCACAACGTTGTGGTCACCCTTCCACATCGTTACGGTGACCCCTCCACAGCGTTGCGGTCACCCTTCCACATCGTTACGGTCGGCGTCGACAACGTTACGGACGACCCTCCACAACGTTGCGGTCGGCGTCGTTAACGTTAACGTCGGCGTCGTTGACGTTAACGTCCGCGTCGTTAACGTCGATGTCACCCCTCATCGAACGTCATTCGTCATCACCGCCTTGCATCTAAGCCCTCCCTGGGAGCGCGGGCGACTGCCCTGTGGGGAAAAGCGACCGTGGGCGCACCTTCGCACTTCGGTCGTTACAGGTCAATCTCGCGTAAGCTCCACTCTGAGAGCGACTTACAACCTCGGATCGAATTCCAGGCAGGGCCCGACGAAGAAGCGCCCGAGCGGAGAAGCGACGCGTTTGCAGCAACTTAGGTGGGAATTCGAGCGCCGAGCGCTGCGCGATGTCTTGCTGGCGCTGTCGACGCAACTCAATGAAGCTCCGAGAGTTACGGCCGCGTTCAAAGAGGCTGGCGAAAATCGAAGGAGTGACCCCTGCGGGTCACTCCTTCACGCCGGGAACGTCTTCTCGACATGCGCGGCCACACCGTTGAAGTAATTCGAGCGGCCCTAGAATACCGAAGCCCAGGACTCCATGAGCAAGAATGCTTCATGAATGAAGTCTATCCCATCCCAGGAGACTACTTGACGGATCGCGTGTTTTGCGCGAGTTTCAACTCGAACATGAGTCTATCAGACGATTTCGAAGCACTCGATCTATCACATCTACGAAGACTTGTTGAGAACCGCCAAGAGGAGCACCTGTCGCTTGAATTCAAGCGGGTTTCGACTTCTGATCTCACGGATGCCAGTGACAAGAAGAACTTCGCGCGGGCGCTGTCGGGATTCGCAAACGCAGACGGCGGTCTCGTGATTTGGGGTGTCGCTACTTCAAGGCGTGGGAACGTCGACATTGCCAGCGAGGAACGACCAATCAACGATTCAGAGCGGTTTGTCGGGCGGTTGAACGAGTTCACAGGCGTTCTTGTCAACCCGCGCGTGGAGGGTGTGAGACACAAGAAGATCGAACTCGTTGGCCACTCAGGTTTCGCCGTGACGATCGTTCCGGCCAGCGAGGGCGGACCTCACATGGCCAAAGCTGGTATCGACCAATATCTGCGCCGACATGGTGATCGATTTCAAGTGATGGAACATTACGAAGTCGCCGACATGTTTGGACGCCGCCCTCGTGCACAATTAGAAGTCGAGTGTGCTCTTAGCGATGGGGGCTGGGATAGCAAGAGGAGGAACGTCCGTGTCCTGCTACGGCTGAGAAATACTGGGCGCGCTGCAGCGTCTGCGCCCTTTGTCGCCGTCGTAAGCGACGAGAACGGCACGCGTTTCAGCCATGCTTCACTGACTCAATTCTCAAGGAGCGACGATGGAGTGATGCGCACGATACAGGTAGGGGACGGGAGTATTGCGTTCGTCGGCCTGCGCGGCTTAGTTCTTCCACCGGGACCGCTGTTCGAGGTGGCGAGTGTGCTGCTGGGATTCGAACTTGGCGTGACCGTTTTCCCACGGCGCGTGCACGTGTCAGCCTCCGCCGAGAACGCTCCGCTACGTGAATTCTCGTTCGAGTTCACTCGAGACGAACTAGTAGAAATAATCGGGGAAAAGGGGCACCCGTAAGGCCATTCGCGCCGATCTCACGCGCCCACCCTCAACTCAGTCAGAGGACGCGAACCGACTCACACATACACATGGACAATTCTTGGGTAGAAGGTTGCGTCTGGTCCGCTTCGCACCGGAACACAAAAAGGGCCGCGTCTCCGCGGCCCTTCATTCATCTTCTTTTGGAGCGGGCAACCGGACTCGAACCGGCGACATCGACCTTGGCAAGGTCGCACTCTACCAACTGAGTTATGCCCGCGCTACGAACGGCGAAGGGTAGCCAGCGAGGGGGGTGCTGTCAAGCTCGCGCCGTTGTCTCGTCCGCTAACGACCCGCCCCTCGGAGCTATTCCTACGAGCGCTCCACGCGGATGCCGTAGGCGTGCAGCTTCCGGTAGAGGTTCGAACGCTCCACGCCGAGGGCCTCGGCGGTGCGGCTCACGTTGAAGGCCAGCTCGCGGAGGCGCGAGAGGATGTACTGCTTCTCGAACTCGTCGCGCGCTTCACGGAGCGGCAGGTGGGCTTCGATCTGCGGTGTGGCCGATGGGCCGGCGGCGGCGCCGAGCTGCACGTCCTCCGGCTCGATGACCTCCCCCTTCATCAGGATGGCCATCCTCTCGATGACGTTGCGCAACTCGCGCACGTTGCCGGGCCAGTGATAGGCGCGCAGCTTCGAGGCCGCGCCGGAGGAGAGGCGCTTCTTCGGCGTGCCGGTCTCCGCCGCGAAACGGCGCAGGAAGTGCTCCGCCAGGAGCGTGACGTCGTTGCCGCGCGCTCGCAGTGGGGGCACCTCGATCGGGACGACGTTCAGCCGGTAGTAGAGATCGCTGCGGAAACTTCCCGAGGCGATCTCCGTCTCCAGGCTCTTGTTCGTCGCGGCGATCACGCGGACGTCGACGCTGATCGTCTGCTGCCCGCCCACTTTCTGAAAGGTCTGCTCCTGCAGCACGCGCAACACTTTGGCTGGCGTCTTGAGGCTCATGTCGCCGATCTCGTCGAGGAAGAGCGTGCCGCCGTCGGCCAGCTCGAACTTGCCTTTGCGGTCGTCGATTGCGCCGGTGAACGCTCCCTTGCGATGCCCGAACAGCTCCGACTCGATCAGCTCCTCGGGGATGGCGGCGCAGTTGACGTCGATGAAGGGATGCTCGGCGCGTTGGGAGAGCCGGTGCAGCGTGCGGGCCACGATCTCCTTCCCGCTGCCGTTCTCGCCGGTGATGAGGACGCGGCTGTTCGTCGGCGCGGCGGAGCGGATCTGCTCGTCGAGCTTCTTCATGGCCTCGCTCTCGCCGATCAGAAGCTCTTCCAGCGTGAAGTGGCGGTGAAGGTCGCGCACCTGCTCGCGCAGTTTGCGGTCTGCCAGCGCGTGGTTCACGGTGAGCAGGACGCGCTCGAGCGAGAGCGGCTTCTCCAGAAAGTCGTAGGCGCCGAGCCGCGTGGCGCGGACGGCGGAGTCGATGTTGCCGTGCCCGGAGATGACGATCACCGGCGGCGCTCCCGCGGTCTTGAGCCGCTCCAGCACGGCCATGCCGTCGATGCCCGGCAGCCAGAGATCGAGGAAGACGAGGTCGTACTCCTCGCGCGCGAACTGGGCGATGGCCGCCTCGCCCGAGTCGCAAAGAGTCGGCTGATGCCCCTCATCCCGCAGGATGTTCGCGAGCGTCTCGCGGATGGAAGCTTCGTCGTCGATGATCAGGATCTTGGCCATGGCTTACGCGGGGAGCTCGATCTCAAATCTGGTTCCTCGGGGGTGGTTGTCGTGGACGGAGATGCGGCCGTCGTGGTCGTTGACGATGCGGTGCACGATGGCCAGGCCGAGGCCGGTGCCGCGGCCTTTGGTGGAAAAGTATGGGAGGAACAGCTTCTCCTTGTCGGCGTCGGGAACGCCGCGGCCGGGGTCGGCCACTTCGATGACGACGCGATGCGGGGCGCGGCGGGCGGAGACGCGCACCTCTCCGGATTCGGTCGCTTCCACTGCGTTCTTCAGAAGGTTGCCGACCGCGCGGCGGATCTGCTCGGGATCGACGAGCAGCTCGATGTCGTTCTCGACGGAAACGCTGACCGAGACGCCCGGCTTCACATCTCGATAGAGCCCGGCCGCCTGCTGCAGGATCTCGGCGAGCTGGGCGTGGCGCAGGTGTACCGCGGGCATGCGGGCGAAGCGGGCGAACTCGTCGACCATCCGCTTCAGGTGCGCGACCTCGGAGACGATGGTCTTCGTTCCCTCATCGATCGCGCAGGCGGTGTCGGGATCGTTGTTGCGGAACTTGCGGGCAATCCGTTCGGCCGAGAGCTGGATCGGCGTCAACGGATTCTTGATCTCGTGTGCGATGCGTCTGGCCGCCTCGTTCCATGCCGCGAGCTTCTGGGCCTGGACGAGCGAGGTCGAGTCTTCGATGGCCACGACCCAACCTTCGTCGCCGCCGCCGGAGAGGCGGGCCACGGAAACCTCGAGATAGCGCAGCTCGCCGCCGCGGATGAGTGTCACCTCCCGGGCCCGGCCGCCGCGCGCGGTGAGCTCGCGCAGCGTGTCGAAGAGCGGCGTGAGATCGCCCGTCAGCACCTCGATCAGGGTCACCTTCGACCGCGGTTCCTCGATCTGCAGCATCTGCAACGCGGCGTGGTTGATGCTGAGCAGCTCGAACGAGTCGGTGAAGGCGAGGATGCCGGCCGAGACGCTGTCGAGCACCGTCGAGAGGTACCGGTTCGTCTGCGTGAGAGCCTGCCGTTGCTCGTCGAGCTGGGTCGACATGTCGTTGAACGATTCGATGAGCCGGCCCACTTCGTCGGTAGCCGCCACCGCCACGCGGTGGCCATACCCCCCTTCGGCCAGTCTCCCCGTGGCCTCGGCCAGCGCCTTGATCGGGATGGTGATGCGCCGCGAGGCGTAGATCGACGTCCACAATGTCCCGAAGAGAATGGCCAGCGTCACGGCCAGGAACAGCGACGTCTGCGAGGCCTTCAGCGTCGGCCGCTGCGCGTTGAGCTGCTCGAAATTCTTGTGCTGGACGATCGAGTCGTCGATGAGATGGCTCATCGATGCCGGGATGAAGACGCCGGCCACGGCGACGTACTGCGTGGCACCTACCCGCGTCCCCGTACGGATCCACTTCCCGCTCGCGCCTACATCGATCTTCGTGGCGCGGCCGGACGCGGCCACATCGTCGAAAAACGTCTTTGGCGGCTCGGAGACTTCATGGAGAGGCGCGCGCGGATCGGCGACGACCCGCACGAGCGCGCCGGCGCGGTAGAGACCGACCATATCGACGCTGTGGAACTGCTGGACGTGGTTGAGAACGGCATCGACCTGGGCAGGATCGCCTGCCGAGGGGCTGGCGGCGATCTCGCGCGCGGCCGCTGCCGCCATCGTCGCCGACTGATCCTCGGCCATCTGCGCGATCGCTTCCCCATTCTTGAGGATGCGGCTCACAGGGGCGTTGAACCAGCGGTCGATCGAGGTTCGCAAAAGGTCCGTAGCGAAGAAAAAGAGGATCAGGACCGGGATGAGCGAGGTGGCCACCCAGGCCACGGCCAGCTTCGTCCGGAACCGCGAGCCGATGATGCCGCGCTGCCGCTCCAGGACCAGCTTCACCACCCCGCGCAACAGCACGAAGAGGATCCCGAAAATCAGCAGGACGTTGATGTTCCAGAGGACGAAGAGCAGCACCTGGCTGCTGAGCGCCTCGGGCGAGAGCACTTTGGCCTTCTGGACGGCGTAGTAGATCAGGCTCGTCGCCGCCAGGATCAGCAGCGGCACCGTCACGATGACGCGCGGATCTTTGCGGTAGCGCAGCAGAAGCGCCCGCAGGGTCATTTCGCCGTCTCCTGAGGGGCCGTGACACGCACGGTCGTCCAACGCGTCGAGAACTCCCAGGGGATGAAGTAGAGCAGCCAGCCGCGCATCAGATCGGCCTTGACGCGTACCTT
>DATLWH010000877.1:0-3782 GCA_035576505.1 Thermoanaerobaculia bacterium
CCGCCCCTCACCGCGCGCTCGCCCCGATCGAGAAATCCGTTCAGTTCGGGCAACGTCATTCCGGCGATGTTTGTCGCGACGACGCGGTCATCGGCTGGATCGATCACGAAGAACGACGGCGTGAACGCCACCCCGTGCCGCACGAGGAATGCCTTGTTGGCAGGCTTATCGAAGTTGAGGTCGAGCCAGACGAACCGCCCGGCGTTCCTGGCGAGGCTGGGATCAGCCAGCGTGACTCGCATCAGGCGGCACGAGTATCACCACGGTGCCCACACCTCGACGAAGAGCGGCAGCTTGCGCCGGTTCGCCTCGGCACGCGCTTTCGCGTAGTCATCGTCGAGGAACGGCAGCCGGCTCGGCGGTGCCGGGGCCATCGCGGATGTCGTCACAGCCATGAGCAAGGCCAGCGTCACGATCTTCATGCATGCATCCTAGGAAAGTCTCGGTCCGGTTTCCAGAGCCGCTTTGCGTCGGTAAAATGGACCAATTCGAAGGAGGTGGCGGCCATGCGACGAACCCGAGGTGCGCTTCTGCCGCCGCTTGCCACAGGCCGGGTACGGCGCCGCGACCTGTATCGCGCCATTCGCGCCGCAGTGCTGGAAGGGGTGCTCTCGCCCGGCGAGCGGCTGCCCTCGAGCCGCCAGGCCGCTGCCGACTATGGCGTGTCACGCGGCATGGTGGAGGAAGTATTCGGGCAGCTCACCGAAGAAGGATTCCTCGATCGCGCGGTAGGACGCGGGACCGTCGTCGCGGCCAGGGTGGCGCGGTTGATCGGGCCCGTGAAGCGGGAGCGCGGCCGGCGTCAATCGACCCAGGCGTCGCGCCGCGGAGCCGAGGTCGCCGCGAACGCAGCCTGCCGTGAGCCGCAATCGGCGCTCCCGTTCAACGCCGGCATCGCCGACACGAGCGAGTTTCCCTGGAAGATCTGGCAACGCCTGCAGACACGCGCGGCGCGCGAGCTCGGCCCGGCCGCGTTGAATTTCTCCAACCCTCGCGGTCTCCCCGCCCTCCGCGCCGCCATCGCACGCTACCTGGCGCAGTTCCGCGGGATCCGCTGCACAGCCGGGCAGGTGATCGTCTTCAGCAGTGCCCAGCAGGCGCTCTACGCCCTCTCCGTTCTGCTGCTCGATCGCGGAGACGCTGTCTGGCTCGAAGATCCCTCGTACCTCGGCGCGCGCGCCGCATTCGAGCTGGCCGGCGCGGCGATCACGCCGGTGCCGGTCGACGATGAAGGGATCCGCGTCGACGTCGGCCGCCGCCGCGCGCCGCGCGCACGCCTCGCCTACGTAACGCCTCCCCACCAGTACCCGACCGGCGTGGCCTTGAGCCTCGAGCGCCGCATCGCCCTCCTGGAGTGGGCGGCGCATAACGACTCCTGGGTGGTGGAAGACGACTACGACGGCGAGTTCCGCTACGCCGGCCAGCCGCTGACGCCTCTCTATTCACTCGACTCGCACGCGCGCGTTCTCTACCTCGGCACTCTGAACAAGTCGATGTTCGTCTCGCTCCGCCTGGCGTATGCCGTGGTGCCGGAAGAGATCGTCGAACCGCTGGCCAACGTCCGCACGCAACTCGACGGCTTCACGCCGGCGTTCCCGCAGATGACGATGAGCCTCTTCATGGACGAGGGCTACTTCTCCTCCCACCTCCGCCTCATGCGAGCCGTCTACGGAGCGAAGCGCGCGGCGTTGGTCGAAGGACTGGCGCCGCTGGCGAAGCGCGGCTGGACGTGGTCAAGCAATCCCGCGGGGATGCATCTCCTGGTGAGACACGATGCGGGCGATCACGTCCGCGCGATCGCCGCCGCGAGCTCACTCGACCTCGCGCTGCTCAGCGCATACCGCGCTGCGCCGGCGCGCGATGATGGGTTGTTCCTGCGATTCGGTGGACTCGATATGGCGAGCCTGCGGGCGGGCGCGGCGGCCCTGGCCTCTCTCAGAGTAAACGATCGACGAAATCGATCCGAAGGGAATAACTGAGGTCTTCTCCACCCGCAGAAGTCCGATTTTGGCTCGATTTCTTCCAAAATCGTGCGTTTCCATGGCGCGGACCACCCTTGGTCACTTTCAAATTTGGATCCGTCAACAAAAAACTTGTTGACGCCAACAAAAAATGTGTTGGTGGCGTACTCACAAAATTTGAGTACCGACTCAAAGAATATGAGTACCGACTCACAACTTGTGAGTACCGACTCACAAGATTTGAGTACCGACTCAAAGAATGTGAGTACCGACTCACAAATTGTGAGTCCGGACTCAGCGGACGTGAGTACCGACTCGCCGTAGGTGAGTGGGGACTCACAGAACGCGAGTCCGGACTCAACCGATGTGAGTACCGACTCAAAAACTGTGAGTACCGACTCACAGTTTCTGAGTACGGACTCGCAGAACTTGTCGACGCCAACAGAGACGGAGTGGCGCCGCCGGATGCGAGAGCGGCGATCGACACGATTTCTGACTCGGGTGGCTCGCTCGCCAGGATGCCGACGCCCGTCCAAAGCTCCCGCCACTCCGCCGCACGGCAACCCACCCACCCGGCAACGTGCCAACACCAAGACCGCGAGACCCCGCCCCCAGTCCCCGCCTCCCCTACGCTACAATCCCTCCCCTTTCGCGATGAGCAAGTTCTACATCACCACAGCCATCCACTACGTCAACGACGATCCGCACATCGGGCATATGTACGAGAACGTCGCGGCCGACGTCATCGCCCGCCACCGGCGGCGGATGGGGGACGACGTCTGGTTCCTCACCGGGGCGGATGAGCACGGGCAGAAGATCGAGCGGGCCGCGGCGAAGGAAGGGATCCTTCCCATCGAGCTGGCCGACCGCGTCGTGGCCAAACATCACGAGATGTGGCGCAAGCTCGACATCAGCCACGACGATTTCATTCGCACGACGGAGCAACGCCACCACCTCGGCGTTCTGGAGCTGATCCGCCGCATTCAGGAGCGGATGCCGGACGACATCTACCTCGGCGAGCACTCCGGCTGGTACTGCCAGAACGAAGAGACGTTCATCCCCGAGAATCAGGTGCGCGGTGGGAAGGACGAGAGCGGCCATCCCGTCGAGATGACCACCGAGCGCAATTTCTTCTTCAAGCTCTCGCGCTTCACCGAGCCTCTGCTCCAGCACTACCGCCAGAATCCCGGCTTCGTCTATCCGCCGACGCGGATGAATGAGGTGGTCTCCTTCGTCGAGCAGGGACTCAAGGATCTGTCGGTGTCGCGGACGTCGATCACCTGGGGCATCCCCTTCCCCGGCCATCCCGATCACGTCGTCTATGTCTGGATGGACGCGCTGACGAACTACATCTCGGCCCTCGGCTTCGGCAGCGCTGAGCACGCGCGCTTCGATCACGACTGGCCGGCCGACATCCATCTCATCGGCAAGGACATCGTCCGCTTTCACGCCGTCTACTGGCCGGCCTTCCTGATGGCGGCCGGACTGCCGCTGCCGAAGCGGATCGTCGGCCACGGCTGGTGGCTGCGCGACAATCAGAAGATCTCCAAGTCACTCGGCAACGTGGTGCGGCCGTACAACATCATCGACGAGTTCGGCGCCGATTCGCTGCGCTACTTCCTCTTGCGCGAGATGGTCTTCGGGCAGGATCAGAACTATTCGGACGAAGCGTTCCTGGGCCGCTACAACGCCGACCTGGCCAATGACCTCGGCAACACGCTCTCCCGCTCGATCAAGATGACCGACACCTACTTCGGCGGCAAGACACCGCCGACGGCGTGTCCCGCGAACGAGTTGCTGCGCGCCTCGGAACAACTGGTG
>DATLWH010000878.1:0-3826 GCA_035576505.1 Thermoanaerobaculia bacterium
ACGCAGAGACGTATGGACTGCTGAATGACGCCGGCGAGCCGCTCGACGCCAGCGAGCTGCCGGCGGCGCGCGCGCTATCGACCGGCCGGCCGGTGCGCGACGTGACGATGCTGATCGCGCGCGAAGATCGCCAGTTCGCCATCTCCACGAGCGCCACGCCCGTGCACGATGACGGCCGTATCTCCGGCGCCATCGTGATCCTGCGCGACATCACCGAGCGGCGGCGGCTCGAGGAAGAGATGCAGGTTCAGGCCGAGCGTGCCCAGATCCTGGCCGACGCCGGCGCCTTCTTCGCCAGCAACATCGATCCGGTCTGGGTCAACCAGGCGATCGCGGAGCGCGTCGCCGAGGTGCTCGGCGACTGGGCGGCGGTCATCCTCAAATCGTCGGACTCGAGCGAGCTGCGCGTTGCCTCGATCTATCACCGCGAAATGGCCTCACTCGGCCTGGCCTGGTCGTACATCTATCGTCAGCCGCTCGTCGTTGGCGAAGGGATCATCGGGCAGGTCCTGAGCACGGGCTATCCCTCGCTGACGCAAAACCTCGGATCTACCGAGGCGGTCGCGCCCGAGCTGGAAGGCGGCTATCACGCGGCACCGATGAAGCTGGCCTCGCTGCTCATCCTTCCGCTGCGCACCCGCCGGGAAATGCTCGGCGCGCTCGTCATCGCCGCAAACGATCCCGAACGCGCCATGAACGACGAGAAGCTGCCGCTGGCCGAGATTCTCGCCGAGCGCGCCGCGCTGGCCATCGAAAACGCCAAGCTCTACACCGAGCAGGTCGATGCCCGGCGCAAGGTCGAGGACCTGTCGCGGCTGAAGGACGAGTTCCTCTCCATCGCCTCCCACGAGCTGCGCACGCCGGTCACGTCGATCAAGGGCTACACGCAGCTGGCCAAGACCCTCATCCGCGAGAACGACCTGCGCACATCCGAGGAGTATCTCGACATCGCACTCGACCAGATCGACCGGATGTCGCGTCTCATTCTCGAGCTCCTGGATGTCTCCCGAATCGAAACCGGCCGCCTCGAGATCCGGCGCGAGCCGATCCCCTGGACCACGTTCGTGAGCGATGTCGTCCACCGCCATCACACCGCCGTCAGCGAGCGCCGTTTTCAGCTCAATCTGCCGGTCGGTCACAAACGGGTCCTCGGCGACCGCGACCGCCTCGAACAGGTCCTCGGGAACCTGATGGAAAACGCGGTCAAATATTCGCCCGACGGCAGCGAGATCCTGGTCAGCGTCGAAGACCGGAACGATCAGCTCGTCACGTCCGTGGCGGACAGAGGCATTGGCATCCCGACCGATGAGCTCGGGCAGGTGTTCGAGCGTTTCCACCGCGGCCGGCAGGTATCGTCGACCAACTATGGCGGCCTGGGGCTGGGCCTCTACATCACGAAGCAGATCGTCGAACGGCACGGCGGCACGATCTGGGTCGACAGCCGGGAAGGGCAAGGAACGACCTTCTCATTCTCGTTACCCGTGGCGCCATCGATGGAGCAAATGCCGGTGCCGGCCGCCGAGGGGCCGCAGACGCTGTCCGCGGCTTGAGAAGGCAGAAGGCAGAGAGCTGAAGGCTGAAGGCTGAAGGCTGAAGTCGTACCGTCTTACTTTCTGCCTTCTGCCTTCTGCCTTCTGCTCCCGGCCCGAATTTTCGTGATGCGCGCGCGGTTTGCGGGACGGATGCGGCGGCTCCTTCTCCCTATCGTTCTCGTGGTTTCCGCGGCCGCCGTCCATGCCCAGGACTTACGGCTCGACTACGAGCGCCAGTCGCTCATCGGAACCTACCGGCACTACACGCAATACATCGACGGACTGCCGGTCGTCGGCGCCGAGGTGATCGAACGCGTCGACGGGAACGGCAACATCCGCGAGCTGCATCGCACCATCGCCACGGCTGCGCCGAAACGAGCGCTGATTGCAAAAAGCACCGCGCTGGCGAGCGCCCCACCGGGCGCGTTGCGCGACCAGCAACTGGTCGCCGTGAACGTCGGAGGCGAAGCGCGGCCGGCATGGCGCTTCATCGTCGAACAGAATCCTCACGAGCCGGTGGCGCACTACGTCGACGCCGCGACGGGCACCCTCCTGCTCTCGCAACCGCTCTTTGCCCGCATCACGGCGAAGGGACGAGTCTTCGATCCGAATCCGGTGACGAAGCTGAACGATCCCACGCTTCGCGATCAGAACGATTCCGCGGCGGCGGTGCCTGATGCCGCGTACTCGCTCGTCGATCTGCTCGACCTGAATCCCACCGGCGTGCTGGCAGGGCCGAACGTGCGGATCGTCGACGAGGATGCCCCGGCAACGCCGCACGCGGACGCCTCGCAGCCGCTGCTCTTCGATCGCAGCCAGCCGCAGTTCGAAGAGGTCAACGCCTACTTTCACATCGACCGCAGCCAGCGCTACCTGCAGTCGCTCGGCTACACCGGCGCGCGGCGCCTCGTCGGCTATGCGATTCCGGTCGACCCGCACGCTCTTACTGGTGCCGACAATTCGCTTTATGCGAGCAGTGCCGTGCCCGGGCAAGGGACTCTTTACTTCGGCGATGGAGGGGTCGACGACGCCGAAGACTCCGACATCGTGCTGCATGAGTTCTTTCACTCGGTTCAGGACTCGATCGCGCCGTCCGTCTTCTTCGGCCTGGCCTCGAGCCAGTCGCGAGCGATGGGCGAAGGCTTCAGCGATTACTGGGCGTACTCCTCGAACTACGAGCCGGGCCTGGGCAGCGGACGCGATCCCTATTGCATCGCCGACTGGGACGCGCGCTGCGGCGGCGACGATTCGTCACAGAACTGCGGCTATCCAGCCGACGCGGATTGCCTGCGCCGCGTCGACGGCACGAAAACGATGTTCGACTTCATCGTCAGCGACACCTCGGGGACTGAACACAAGAACGGCGAGATCTGGTCATCGGCGCTCCGGGAGATCTTCGACGCGCTGGTGCGTCGTCACGGTGTAACGGCTGGACGGCGAATGGCCGACACGCTGGTGATCGAGTCGATCTTCGGAGCGCCCTCGGATCCGACGTTCGCCGAGATCGCCGGCAAGCTTGTCGATGCCGACCGCGTTCTCAACAATGGTGCGCACGCGGGCGTGATCTGCAGCGCCTTCGTCCTGCGCCGGATTCTCAGCACCTGCGATGCCTCACCGAAGGGCGATCTGACGTTGTTTCAATCGCCGCAGCAGGGGCTGACCATCCCGGATGACGCACCGGCCGGTATCACGGCGACACTCGACATTACCGACAGCCGTTTGATCGAGAATCTCATCGTCAACGTCAACATCACTCATCCCTCCCGAGGCGATCTGCAGATCGTCCTCTCCGGGCCGGACGGTACGACGGTGACTCTGCAGAACTCCTCCACCGATCGCTCGCCGGCCACACAGGTAACGTATGGAGTCGATGTTGATCCGGTCGACCCGCTCGGCGCATTCCGCGGCCGTTCCGCGAACGGCCGGTGGACGCTCACGATTCGCGATCTTCAGCCGCAGAACAGCGGAACGCTCGTCTCGTGGTCGCTCGGGATCACATTCGCGGGCGATGTTGCCGCGACGATACGGCCGGCGTCGTTTGCGCCGCGCAAGCACATCGCCGCCGTGGCCCACGCTCCCGGAGCACTCGGCACGAGCTGGCAGACCGACGTTCGGCTTTTCAACGAGGGAACGGCGACCGCGAATGTGACGGCGATCTTCACGCGTGCCGGCGACGACGGCTGGAGTCATTTCGCGGCGGTGAAGCTGTCGATCGCACCGAAGCAGCTCATGGCGCTCGATGACGTCGTCGCGGCCACGCTGCGGACGAGCGGCGTCGGCCAGCTCGAGTTTCT
>DATLWH010000879.1:0-2191 GCA_035576505.1 Thermoanaerobaculia bacterium
GAGCGCATATCCCAGTCCCATGTGAACCGCGCCTTCGATCTGTCCTTCGCAGAACGCGGGATTGATGGCACGGCCGACGTCGTGGGCGGCCACGATGCGCTCCACGCGGCCGTGCTCGTCGAGGATGCAGAGTTGCGTGGCGAAGCCGAACGTGGTGTGCGTCTTCGGCCCGGCGCCGATGGCATTCGTGTCGTCGATGAGCACCTCGCCGGCGTACTCGCGGCCGGCCAGCGATTCGGGCGTCGCTCCGCGATCGAGATCCGTGCGCAGCTTCTCCGCCGCATCGACCACCGCCCGACCGGCCAGGAGCGTCGCGCGCGAGCCGGTGGTCTGGCCACAGTCCAACGCAAACCGGGTATCGATGCGCGGGATGAAGCACGCCGAGGGAAGCCTTGTGACCTCCACGGCGAACTGCACGAGAATCGTAGAGAGGCCCTGTCCCAACTCGGAGAAACCGAAGTAGATCGAGATCGTACCGTCGTGTTCGACGACGAGCCGCGCCCGTCCCCACTCCTTCACTCCGTTGCCGATCCCGGAGTTCTTTACGCCGCATGCAATCCCGGCTGCGCGTCCGCGCCGCTTCGCCTCCTCGTAGTGGGGGCGTATTGCCAGCAACGTCTTCTTCAAGCCTACCGACTTCTCGAGGAGCTGGCCGGTGGTGAACATGTCGCCGACATCGAGCGCGTTGAGCCAGCGCATCTCCCACGGATCGATCCCCGCCTTCGTTGCCAGAAGGTCGAGGCATCCCTCCATGGCGAAGTTCGTCTGATTCACGCCGAAGCCGCGCATCGCGCCGCAGGGAGGGTTGTTCGTATACGCGGCCGTGGCCTCGATGTCGGCGTTCGGAACGTGATAGGCACCGCAGGCGTGTCCCGCGGCGCGCTCGAGCACCTTGTCGCCGACCGACGCGTATGCTCCGCTGTCGCCAAGAATCCGCGCGCGCACCGCGGTGAGACGCCCTTCGGCATCGCAGCCGGCGGTGTAGTCGAGCGTCATCGGGTGACGCTTTGGGTGGATGCGGATCGACTCTTCGCGATTCAGCGTGACCTTTACGGGCCTCTTCGTCAGGAACGCAAGCAGCGCCGCGTGGGCCTGAATGGAGAGATCTTCCTTTCCGCCGAACGCTCCGCCGCTCGAGATCTGCTCGACGAGCAGATCATCCTCGGCCATGCCGAGGAATGCGGCCACCTGCCGGCGGTCATCGAAGATTCCCTGACCGCTGCTGAAAAGACGCAGCCGCCCGCCTTCCAGCGGCTCGGCCATGGCGCTCTCCGGCTCGAGGAAGAGATGATCAATCCGCTGCGTCCGCCACGTGCCCCGCACGACGTGCGCGCTCGCCGCCAGCGCGGAATCGACATCGCCGCGCTTGATCCTCGTCCGCGAAAGGATTCGCTCCGCCTTCTCCGGATCGAGGATCGGCGGCAAGGGCTCGTACTCGACCTCCACCAGCTTCACCGCCTCGCGCGCCGTCGCCTCGTCCACCGCGGCGATCGCCGCGACGATGTCGCCGACATAGCTCGCTTCCTCCCCGGCCGCGACAAAGCCCGGCCAATCGTCCCGAAGAAGACCGTAGCGGCGCTTGCCTGGAACGTCCTCCGCGGTCGCCACGACCGCGACGCCGGGATGTGCTCGCGCTTTCCTCGTGTCGACCGACACAACGCGCGCCCGCGCATGCGGCGAGAGAACGACGGCCCCGTGCAGCATGCCCGGACCGGCGAGATCGTCGACAAACTCCTTCCGCCCGAGGATCAGGTCGGCGCCTCGGAACCGCGCCGCGCGCACGCCGACACCGCCCTCGGCCAGATCGGGTAATGCCTGGCCGCGTTTCGCGCGCGCGAACAGCTCGATGGCATCGATGATCTTCGCGTAGCCGGTGCAACGGCAGAGGTGCCCATCGATCGCCCGCGCGATCTCCGCGCGCGACGGCGCGGCATTCCTGCCGACGAGATGATGTGCACGAAGGGCGATGCCAGGGATGCAGAAGCCGCACTGCACGCCGGCCGCGGCAACGAATGAGCGCGCAAGCAGCTTCTGCTCCTCGGCGGCAATTCCTTCGAGCGTGACAATGCTCCGCCCCTGCGCCGCCACCGCCGGCATGGCGCAGGAAACCTTCGCGCTACCGTCGATCAACACGAGACAGCAGCCGCACTGCCCCTGCGGCTGACACCCGTCTTTGACCGACGTCACCCCG
>DATLWH010000880.1:0-2852 GCA_035576505.1 Thermoanaerobaculia bacterium
GAAGGATCTTGAAGCGCTACCTCCCCCTCATCGCCCTCGCTCTCGTCATCGCCTGCAAGCGTCAGGAGACCGCGCCACCCGCCGGCGACCCGAGCCACGGCAAGCAGCTCATCGACCAGTACGGCTGCACCACCTGTCACATCATCCCCGGCCTCGAAGGTCCGAAAGGGATGATCGGCCCGTCGCTCCAGCATGTTGCCATCCGCCCGCTCCTGGCGGGCAAGGTCCCGAATTCGCCGGCAACCATGACCCAGTACATCCAGAACCCGCAGGCGGCCGACCCGCAGAACTCGATGCCGAACCTCGGTGTAAAAGAGGATGAAGCGCGCGACATCACGGCGTATCTCCAGACGCTGAAGTAACTTAGGGGCCTGCGCCATTGCAACGGCTGCTTGCGATATCGCATCGTTCCTTTGCGGCATCGCATCGGTTGATTGCGATTTCGCATCGATCGTTTCCGGCATCGCAACGGTTGATTGCGACATCGCATCGATCGTTTGCGGCATCGCAACGGTTGATTGCGACATCGCATCGATCGCTTGCGGCATCGCAATTCTTTCGCCCGGTTACCGCCTCGGCGCCCGCGCGCCCATCCGACAACCGGTAGCCGGCAACCCGCCGCCGAGGGCGCGCGGTCACTCTGGCATCAAGTGCGCAACGGTCGAGCCGGCTGCCGATGACGTACTACGTCCAGAAAACGCTCCCCCTCGGGCCAATCCGTTTCGGCGTTTCGACTCGGAAAAGCCTCGAGGCCATCGACGACGACGCCACCCTCAGCACCGGAAGCAACGGAGAATTCGTCCGCCGCCGCGACGACGGCTTCTTCTTCGGTGACACCTCGCGCGTCGTCGAGCCGGTCCTCCCTCCCGCGCACAGCATCTCGCAGACGGCGTTTCTATCGTCGCTCAAACCCGACGGCACGCCCCGCGGCTACGGTTTCCTGGCCCTCATGCTGTTCGGCCTTCTCTTCATCCTCCTCGGATTCGGGGTACTGGCGCGCAAAGGGCCCCAGGGATGGATCGAAGTCATCCTCGGCGTCGTCTGCATGGCCATCCCCATCGTCATGACGGCGCAGCGGCGCAAGCAGATTCGCGATCAGGAAGAACGCGATCGCGCCGAGCGCGAAGAGCTCGAGACGCGCAACCGCGAGCTCCTCACCTGGTACACCAAGGCGCTGCACTACCTGCGCACCGACCGCAACGAGGCCGCCTTCGACGCCCTCCGCGGCGAGCAGAAGAGCCTCACGGTCCCCTACGAGATATGGGCCCCCTCCGCGCGCCGCACCATCCTGGAGATCGGATTCGACGAGCTGGCCAGGCAGGGTGTGGCCGGTTCGAAGGCGATCGCCGAGATCATCGGCAAAGCCGGCGATGCCGCCGGTCTGACGCCGGAGGACGTGGCCGGCGTGAAGCACGGCCTCTACGAAACGGCCCTGTGGCATCTCCTGGCCGACGACCGGCTCGGCAAGACGCAAGAAGGCAGCCTGCTGGCACTGCGCGAGGGCTTCGGCTACACCGACGACGACCTGCCGATCGAGGCGCTCGCCGCCGCCCAGTTCCGCGATCTTCGCGGCGTCACCAGCGAGACGTTGCCGCGTGCGCAATGCCCCATCCAGCTCGGCTTCCAGGAGTACTGCATCCACCAGGCGCCGCTCGATGCCGGAACGCTCTTCATCACCAACCGCCGCCTCATCATCGGCGAAAAGAAACGCGCCGAGGTGCTGCTGCCGAAAGTCTTCGACGTGGTGATCGATGTGGACGACACCCTGGTCACCGTCAAGACCGATCAGAAAAAGCCGCTCCGGTTACGGCTCGGCTATCCGATCTTCACCGCGGCCATGATCGACCTCGCCGCGGGGCTGGACGAGCGGCCGAAGGGGTTTGCGTAGTTAGTGGATTAGTGGATCAGTGGATTAGTAGATAGTAGATCAGTGGATCAGTGGAGTCTTAGATTGGTGATCAGTCCAACGAGACCGGTCGCTGATTCTGATCCACTAATCTACTAATCTACTGATCTACTATCCACTAATCTACTAATCCCCTGATCCACTAACACCACGAATCCCCTTACTCCCCGATCAACTCCCCCACCGCAGCGCGCGTCGGACCGGGATACGGCACATCGCCTTTGATCGTCTTCCACAGGATGCGATTCAGCGTTTCATCGTCGGCGGCGTCGGCACGGGAAAAGTCGAGCATCGCGGACTGCTTGGCCTGCGGGCTCTCCGGATTCTTCTCGTTCATGTCGACGGACGGCTTGATGGCGTCGTAAGGCGTCATGTCCGGCTGCGCCGCGAAGACCCCGCGCACCGGCCGGCCGTAGTGATCGAACTGCGAGAGCGAATCGAGGCCCAGGATTTCCTCCATCGTGGCCAGGACGTCGGTCGTGTTGACGAAACGGTGGACGACGCCGGCGCGGTTCCAGGCGGAGATCATGAGCAGCACCGAGCGGTGCGAGTCGACATGGTCCGGACCATCCTGCGCGTCATCCTCCACGACGACGATGGCCGTGTCGCGCCAGAACGGCGAATGCGAGACGGCTTCGACGATGCGCCCCAGGGCCAGGTCGTTGTCGGCCATGTACGCGCGAGGCGTTGGCTTCCCGTGCGTCGCGCCGCTCGTGTGATCGTTCGGGAGGCGGACGATCTCCAGAGACGGCAGCGAACCGTGTTCGACGTAATTCCGAAACTCATGAAGCCAGACATCGGCGCGCGTCTGATCGCTGATGTCCATGTTGAACGAGGGGTAATCGGGCGAGGTCGTGTTGCGCAACGCACGGCGAAGCCCCTGATACTGCTTGCCTACGATGTCGCGCACCTCATCGCCGTTCGCGACATACTCGCCGTAGTTGCG
>DATLWH010000881.1:0-3153 GCA_035576505.1 Thermoanaerobaculia bacterium
CGGCAGCGGGATCTTCGACCGATTTGCGCACGTCCATCTGAGCGGCGTGGTGGTTGATGACGTCCGGCTTCAACTCTCGGATGAGATCCGACGCGGCGGCATCGCGGATGTCGGCCTCATGGAACGCGGCGCGCGGATGGACATTGCGCCGGTCGCCGCCGGAGAGGTTGTCGATGATCGTCACCCGCCATCCACGCTCGATGTAGGCGTCGGTGATGTGAGAGCCGATGAAGCCGGCGCCGCCGGTGACGACGACGTGTTTCGTCATGTCGTCGTCGCCGTGCGTGCCGCGCGTTGCGCGTGTTCGTCGAGCAGGTTGAGCAGGTAGCGCCCGTACGTGCTCTTGGCGAGCCTCGTGGCCAGCGCGCCCAACTGCTGGTCATCGATCAGGCCGAGGTAGTGCGCCACTTCCTCGGGGCAGGCGATCTTCAGCCCCTGCCGCAACTCCACGGTCTCCACGAAATTCGCGGCCTGCAGCAGCGACTCCTGCGTTCCGGTGTCGAACCAGGCAAAGCCGCGCCCGAGCTGTTCGACGCGCAGCTCGCCGATGTTCAGGTAGAGGCGATTGAGGTCGGTGATCTCCAGTTCGCCGCGTGCCGAGGGTGCGAGATTCGCCGCGAAATCGCAGACCCGCTGGTCGTAGAAGTAGAGACCCGTGACGGCGAAGTTGGAGCGCGGCTGGGCCGGCTTTTCCTCGATGCTGATGGCGCGCCCGCGCTCGTCGAATTCAACGACGCCGTAACGCTCAGGGTCGGGCACCCGATAGGCGAAGACCGTCGCCCCCCGTCCCCCGGACGCGGCACGGCGGAGAGAATCGGGGAGGCCGTGCCCGTAGAAGATGTTGTCGCCGAGGATCAGACAGCTCGGCTCACCCCCGACGAAGTCGCGGCCGATCAGGAAAGCCTGCGCCAGCCCGCCAGGATTCGGCTGCGCCGCGTAGTCAATGCTGATCCCCCATTGCGAGCCGCTCCCGAGCAGCTTCTGGAAGCTGGCCTGGTCTTCCGGCGTCGTGATGATCAGGAACTCCGTGATGCCGGCGAGCATGAGCGTCGTCAGCGGGTAATAGATCATCGGCTTGTCGTACACCGGCAGGAGCTGCTTCGACATCGCTGACGTCATCGGATACAGCCGCGTGCCCGAGCCGCCGGCGAGAATGATTCCCTTTTTCAAACATCCTCCGTTTCGGCCGCATATGGTGTCACACGTTCCGGCGAGCTTCGCCGTGAGATCACTCCCACGGCCGCCCCGAAAAGGAACCCACCGACATGCGCCCACCAGGCCACGCCGGCCACCTCCTGCGTTCCGTGCGCCGCGGCGATGGAGAGAAAGCCGTTGAGGAACTGCATACCGAACCAGACCGGGAGAAAGATGACGGCACGAATCTCCACCATGGCCCAGTAAACGACGAGCGGCAGCAGCGTGATGATCCGCGCCCGCGGCCGCAGCACCAGGAACGCTCCGAGAACGCCGGCGATGCTGCCTGACGCCCCGATCGACGGCACGGTCGAGTGCGGGAAGAGTATTGTGTGCGAGAGGCTGCCGATGGCGCCGCAGACGATGAAAAAGAGGAAGTAGCGAAAGTGTCCAAGGGCATCCTCGACCGCCCCGCCGAAGACCCAGAGATAAATCATGTTGCCGATCAGATGGACGAATCCCCCGTGCAGGAAGAGTGATGTCACCAGCGTGACAGCCACCTCGAACAGGGTGAAGCCATACGCCGCCGGGTGAACGAGCCGCGCCGGCACGAAACCGAAGATGTTGATGATCGTCTCGGTCTGCTGCCCGAGAAAGAGCTGGACGACGAAAACGATCCCATTGGCAATGACGATGGCCCTGTTGACGATCGGCGTCGAGCGCGGAGGGTGGGTGTGGCGGAGGGGGATCATGGTGTTTGACGAGTTGTCTGTTGTCGGTTATCGGGGGTCGGGAGTCGGGGGTCGGGAGTCGGGAGTCGGAGCGTAAAGGACTCGTCTAATCCCCTGACCTCCGACCCCCGACTCCCGACGCCCGACTCCCCGAACAATCCTCACCCCATCGCCTTCCCGATCTCCCTAACCACCTCCGCCATCTGATCCCGCGTCAGCTCCGGAAACACCGGAATGGCCAGCGTCTGCGCGGCGGCGGCATCCGAGCCAGGGAACTGATCTCCCGCGGAGGGGACATCGGTAAAGCACTCCTGCTGGGGCAACGTCAGCGGGTAGTAGACCTCACAACCGATGCCGGCGCCCTTCAGATGGGTCATTACCCGGTCGCGGGTAGCGCCGTCGGCGAATCGGATGACGTACTGGTTATAGATGTGACGGCGCCCCGCCAGCTCGCGCGGGAGCACGAGGCGATCGCTCAGCTTCGCATCCGCAAAGAGCTCTGCGTAGGTTGCGGCATTTCGCCGCCGTCCCTCGGTCCATCCCTCGAGATGCGGCAGCTTGACGTGGAGGATGGCCGCCTGCAGCGCGTCGATGCGGAAATTGCCGCCGACGTAGCGGTGGTAGTACTTCGGCCGCATGCCATGGACGCGGAAGTCGGTCAGCCGCTCGTACGTCGCCTCGTCCTCGCAGGTGACGGCGCCCGCGTCGCCGAAGGCGCCGAGGTTCTTCGAAGGGAAGAACGAAAATGCCGCCATCGTCCCGAGCACACCCGCGCGCCGTCCGCCGTACTCCGCGCCGACCGCCTGCGCCGCGTCTTCGATCACCGCCAGGTTGTGCTTCGCGGCGATGCGGTTGATCTCGTCCATCTTCGCGCACTGACCGTAGAGGTGCACCGGCATGATCGCTTTGGTACACGAGGTGATGCGCGACTCGATCTGCCTGGGGTCGAGGTTGTAATCGGCAAGGTCGATGTCGACGAAGACGGGCGTGGCGCCGAGGCGATCGACCACACCGGCCGTGGCGAAGAATGAGTAGGCGGGAACGATGACCTCGTCGCCGGGACCGACGTCGAGGACCATGAGCGCGATGAGCAGCGCATCGGTGCCGGACGAAACGCCAACCGCATGCCTGCTATGGCAGTAGGCCGCGAAGTCGCGCTCGAAATCATCGACGCGCTTGCCGAGGATGAAGTACTGCGAATCGTAAACCTCGCCGGTCACGCGAAGCACTTCCTCGCGGATCGTGGCGTATTGAAGTTTCAGATCGAGTAGCGGAATGGGCATGGGGG
>DATLWH010000882.1:0-2294 GCA_035576505.1 Thermoanaerobaculia bacterium
TGACGTATCGCTTCGCCATTCCGACCGACGCACCGTCCGGCGTACCCCTGGTCATCACCGGCTCGATCTCCCAGAACGGTGACGTTGTGAAGCGATTTCGCTATCCGCTGACGCAGTCGACGGCGAGCCCGCTGACGTCCGTGCAGAGCTTGCAGCCGGGAGACGTGGAAATCGATGTCCGGCTCATGGTTCCGCTCGAGGAGCAGACGCCGGTGATCCTGGCCAAGGCGACACAGACGTTCACGATCGCGAAAACGAACAAGCTCTACGTTGCCCGCGAAGGAGACGACGCCGAATCGATCCTGGCCGAGGGGATCGTCCCGGAGAGCGGCGGCACGGTGAAGATCATCCCGCCGCGCCGTGATATTGCACCCAACCTCTTCATCGTCGAAGTCGATGCGCAACCGCCTGTGAAGCGTGTCGAGTTCTGGGTGGACGACAAGAAGATCATGGCCCGCAACGCTCCTCCCTATCGCGCGGAGCTCGACCTCGGCGCGCTGCCGAAACGCGTCGAGGTTCGTGCCGTCGGCTACGACGCCGAGGGCCGCTACGTCGACGCGGACGCGTTTGTCGTCAACGAACACGAGACGCCGCTCGAGGTGAAGATCACACGCACCGTCACCCCCGATGACGTCTCGCACTTCAAGCTGAGCCTGCAGAATCCGAAGGCGACCCAGATCAAGTCAGCCGTCTTTTTCGCCGGTCAGAAGAAGCTCTACGAGTGGAGCGGGCCGCCGTATGCCCTGGACATTCCGAATTCGAGGTTGCGAGGCGTTGAATTCGTCCGTGCTTCGGTTGTCGACGAGACGAATTACGAGGCAAGCGACCTTCTCTTCCTGAACGGCCAGCGCTTCTCCGAAGAAATCGAGGTGAATCTCGTCGAGTTGCCGGTGATGGTGACGGATGCCGCCGGCGTGCCGGTGACGGACCTCAAGGAAGCCGACTTCAGCATTTTGGAGAACGGCAAGCCTCAGAAGATCACGACCTTCAACTATGCCTCGAACCTGCCGATCTCGGCCGGTGTGCTGCTGGATCATTCGGGCAGCATGAAGCCGCGTATGGAGCAGGCCAAGTCGGCGGCCCTGGAGTTCTTCAAGCGAATCATGAAGCCTGGCGACCGCGCCTTCGTGACCGGCTTCGCGTTCGACGCGAAATCCGAATCGCCCTTCGTGACCGACGTGGGGTCGCTCGAATCGCAGGTTCGCGCGATTCCTGAAGCGAGCGGAGGAACGGCGCTCTACGACGCCATCGTCACCGGTCTCTATCGCTTCCGCACCCTGCAAGGCCGCAAGGCGCTGATCATCCTCACCGATGGCGAAGACACGACCTCGCGCACGTCGTACGAGGAAATGCTGACGTATGCCCGTTCGGCGCGTGTGCCGCTTTACTTCATCGGTGTCGGCCTTGGGCTGCTCGACGCCAGTGGTACCTCGAAGATGAAGGCCCTAGCCGCGGAGACAGGCGGGATCGCCTACTTCATCCACGACATCAAGCAGATCGATGAGACATATGCACGTCTCGAGAAGGATCTCCGCTCGCAGTACCTCATCGCCTACAACACGCAGTCGACGACGAAAGACCGCGCCTACCGGAAAGTCGAAGTGAAAGTGGACCGCCCTGGGAACACGGCGAGAACGATTCGCGGGTTCATCCCATGATGCGCCTTACGGGTACAACCTCCGATACGTCGAGGCCAGCATCACCACATGCTTCGTGTAGGTTCGTGTTTCCCGATACGGAATCGATTCCAGGAACTCATCCATCGGCTTGCCCGGAGCGGCGCGACGCCATTGCAGGACGCGGCCCTGGCCGGCGTTGTAGGCGGCGATGGCCAGCTCGTTGCTGCCGTTGAAGAGGTTCACGAGCATCTTGAAGTGGGCCGTGCCGAGCCGGATGTTGGTTTCCGGATTGTCGAGGCGCGGTGCGATGTGGAAGTTGGCGGCCAGCTCGCGGCCGGTGGCAGGCATGAGCTGCATCAGGCCCGTGGCGCCGACGGCCGATTTCGCCGTGGCGTTGTAGTAGCTCTCCTGATGGATCAAGCCCATGATCGTGTACGGATCGACGCCGTTTTTCCTGGCGTACGCGCGGATCCAATCGTCGTACTTGAGCGGGTAAAACATCTTCAAAAAATAGGGCGGCACGGAATCCTGCTCCACCGTGGCCAGGGCGGGGAAGGCGCTGCGCAGAGCCTTAAGCATGGGCACCGTGTCACCGGATGCGTGATAGAGATCAGCGAGCAGGGCGTCGGCGAAGGGTTGATTCTTCCGGCTGCGGTTCTTGTTGATCTCCTGCTG
>DATLWH010000883.1:0-7651 GCA_035576505.1 Thermoanaerobaculia bacterium
GGTTTTATCTGTGTTCATCTTCGGATCAATAACGCGCCATGCTTGGCTCCATCTCTGCCGCCCACCGATCGATGCCGCCAGCCAGCGACAGCGCGGTATACCCATTCTGAGCCAGCCACTGACCCGCCATCAGGGAGCGCATGCCATGGTGGCAGTAGAGCGCAACCGGCCTCTCGCGCGGGATCTCCTGCAAGCGCTGTGGCAGAGAGCTCATGGGGATGAGAACGGATCCCGCGATCGCGCAGACGGCGGCTTCGCCTTCTTCGCGGACGTCGATGAGAATCGGAGGGTTGTCTTCGGAAAGAAGCTGCTGCAATTCAGCCGGTGTGATTTCGCGAATGCTCATGATGTGAACAAGGTAATCCAGACTTCGCCGTACTCGGCACGGCGCGTTGCTTTCAGTCGTGTTGGTTTGATCGTGAACGGCTCGGTCCGCCGCTGGTGCTCGATGGCCACGATGGCGGCATCCTGGAGCGCCACATGGTTATCGATCGCGGCCAGCAGGTCGTCATAGCGGCCGAACGAGTATGGCGGATCCGCGTAGATGACATCGAAGAACCCGGCGCCGAGGCGTGGGATTTCAACAAAGGCATCAGAAGCGATCGCCGTGACCGGCACGTTCCACTCCCTGGCCAGGTTGGCAATCGTGGCCACGCTCCGCCGGTCCTGCTCGATGGCCGTGGCCGAGGACGCGCCGCGCGAGACCGCCTCGAACGAGAAGACGCCGCTGCCGGCGAAGAGGTCGAGAAAGCGTGCTCCCTCGATGCGTGGCCCCACGATGTTGAAAAAGCCCATCCGCGCGCGCTCGGATGTCGGCCGCGTCTCACGGGGAGGGACGGGAACGCGGCGCCCGCGCAATGTGCCGGTAGTGACGCGGAGCGTATTCAGCGGCTGGCCGCTCCCGGCGTTCCGATGAAGTAGTTGTACAGATCTTTGACGTCGATGTAGATCGTGGTCGGCTGGTTGAGGCAGCGGAGCTCGACGATCTTCTCGTTGAGCACGCGCGTCACCTCGTAGATCTTTTTGTCATCGCCGACGAGCTGGTCGCCCACCTTCGGCATGTAGCCGGCCACGCTGTTGGTCACGGTGCGGTCCTGATAGAGGGCGCGCAGCAGGTCCTGCAGCGGCACGACCTGATCGGAGAGTGCCTTCGGCATCGTCGACATCGGATCGAATTGCCGCTCGACGAAGTTCTTCTGCGCGTCATAGACGCGAAGGAGGCCCAGGCGCGTATCGCGGGGCGCGCTAAGCTGCCGTTCACGCACCGACGAAAGTGCCGCCGGCGAGATGGCGTGCAGGTAATTCTGAAGTGCGTCCGGAGGGATGATGACCTTCTTGCGGATGGTGCCGCCGGCACCGCGGGCTTCGACGACGACCAGACCCCCCTCGAAGATCGACAGACGCTGGTAGACCGCCGTCGTGCTCACGCTGAAGTCAACGAGCGGCTTCGGCAACCGTCCGTCGATCCGTTGCGAGCCGACGGCCTGCCTGCTGCCGACGAGCTCCGGAATGTCGTACTTGGCGAGCTTCTTCCGCTCGCGCTCCGGGAGCGGGACGGCGATGGCGCCGCCGAGCGGGGCGGTGTCGACCTGACTGATGTCGTGCGTCGCATTCGGGGGAGGAGCTTGTTCCGGCCCATTCGCCGCGGGCTGCGTCTGCGGCGGCTGTGACTGTGCCGCGAGAGATGCCGCGGCGAGTAAGAGCACTGCGAACGTTGCCAGGCGGTGCATTGTCAGTGGATTCGTAGATTAGTGGATTCGTAGATTGGTGGATTCGTGGACTAGTAATTCGTGGATTAGTACGTCGCCGGCCCTAACAACTAATCCACTAATCAACTACTCCGCCCCATCCGACTGCTCCTCCAACCCCCCGGCCTCTGGCCTCTGGCCTCCCGCATCAAGGTACCTGATCGCCATCTCCCGCGCAAACGTTCGCGCCTCGGTTGGAGGGATCTCGCCGGTGAAAACGGCCTCTCGCGTTCGCTCCAGTGCCTTAGCGACGTGCGGCCCCAGCGGTACTTCCAGGTCATTGCCGCGCAGGGGGAGCTTGAACGACTGGAACTCCTGAAAACGAGCCACGTTCGCCTGTTCATCGGGTATCGCGGCACCGACGATGCTGAGCATCTCTCGCGAGGCGTGCTTGAAAAGCCGGAATCGCTGATGGTCGGAGCTCGTCTCCGCCAGTGCATCGGTGAACCGCCCCAGTTCATTGGCGAGCTGCACGACGTTGCGCGCCCGCTTCTGCGAGAAACCGGAGCCTTCCAGGTCGACGGGCGAGGCATTGCCGTGCAGGAGCGCCGCGGTGTACATCACCTGGCGATCGAGATCGGTACCGGCAAGCGTGCTGGCAGTGCGCTGCAGTCGTTCCGACAGGCCCGGGTCGGGGGGCCGCCTGCCGAACAGCACCTCGAGCAATCCGGCGGCGCTCAGGGCGGAAACGGCGTTCGGCGCATTGTCCTCATCGAAGGAGAGGAAGATCTCTCGCCAGATCCGTTCTTTGGAAATCGTGGTCAGGGCGCCGGACGCGATGGCGCTCTCCATCAGTCTGGCGGTATTGGCCTCGATCGAAAATCCGAGGCGGGTTGCCAGCCGGACGGCGCGAAAGATCCGCGTCGGATCATCGAGGAAACTCCTCTCATGGAGCACCCGGATCAGGAGCGCGGCCAGGTCGCGCTCCCCCCCGGCCGGATCGTGCATCTCTCCGGTCACGAGGTCCAGCGCCATGGCGTTGATCGAGAAATCGCGCCGCAGAAGGTCATCCTTGAGACGCCCGGCCGTCACCGTCGGAAGCGCGCCTGGCGCCCGGTAGCGCTCTTTGCGCGCCGTGGCGATGTCGATTTCCGGCTGCCCGTCGACCGTGACTTTGTAGGTGAGGAACTGCGGAAAGGAGCGGAGCCTCCCACCGAGGCGCTTCGCCAGCGACCGCGCCAGTGTCGAGCCCCCTTCTTCGAGCGTCAGATCGATGTCGATGACGTCGTTTCTTCCCAGAACCAGGTCGCGGACCGGCCCGCCGACGAGAACCGGCCGCAGATTCTTCTCAGCCGCGACTTCCTTGACGATATCGAGGGCGCGCTTTTGTGGGTTGGGGAGGTTTTCGAGGCGGATCATTGGAGAATGGACTCGTAAAGCTGGATCAAAGCCCGGGCGCGGTGCCGTGGGCGGAACTTGGAAGCCGTTTGTTGTGAAGCGATGACCCTGCTGTGCCGGAACTCAGGCTTGAACAGCGTGTTAAGTATCGCATGAGTCCATTCGTTCGGATCGTGCGGAGGAACGAGAACGCCGCTGCGCCCCTTCTCCAGACGCTGCGTATTGATCGCGGTGCGCGAGGCGATGACCGCGGTGCCCGCGGCGATCGCCTCCGCAACGAATCCGTCGAAGTCGTCTTCGGCTTTGGCAGGGTCGACCCAGACATCCACACCGCGTAGATCCTCGGGCGAAGGGGCCATATCGAAAAGGAGCCAGTCGACATCGTCGCGGTAGCGTTGGATGCGTGCAGCGGTCTGCTCGATGATGTTATGGAGTGACAAGCGAGAGAATGTCCCGACGGTTGCGCGGCTGCCGGGTTCCCTGGCTGCCGGATTGGCGAAGTAGCCGTCCTCGACGGCCTCAGGGATATGCGCAGCGTCCGTGTCTTTGAGAGGGGTGATGATACGAATGGGCTGGACGCTCTTGCGGAAACGGCGCGCCTTGGGCCGGGCATTGCTCACGTAGGGGAGGGGAAGATCGCGAACGGCCGCCGGATCGAACTCTCGTGGCGCGTAGACGTGGACGATGTCGGCGTTCGCCGGCTCGCCGACGCGCACATCGTATTCCGCCGAGAGTGAGGCAAAGTCGATCCGTTGCGACTTGCGCTCATATTCGGAGGAGCCGGGAAGAATGAGTTGGGCGATGATCATACTTGTCCTTCTGAGCGACGCGAAGAATCCCCAGCATGGAATGACAGCGTAAACGATGACAGTCCCCCTCTACCTCTTCACTGCCGTAGCGCTCCTCCTCCTCGCGCACGCATGCGTCACGCCGCTCGCGCGTGGGGCGGCGCTGGCGCTGCTTCTTCTTCCGCTCGTCTTCACCGGCCGCGCGTTGTTGACCGGCCGCGTCTATGCGCCGGTGGAGCTCGCCTACACGACCGAGCCGCTCTATTCCTACGGTGCGGAGGTGGGCGCACCCGCACCGCAGAACCGCATGCTCTCCGACATCACGTTCCAGATGATTCCGTGGCGGGCAGCGCTACGCCAGGCGGCGGCGAAGAGCGAATGGCCGCTGTTCAATCGATTTGAAGGATGCGGCGACGTGCTGGCCGGCGAGGCGCAGCCGGCGCCGTTCAGTCCTTTCACGCTGCTCGCTCTGCTCTTGCCGGTCGCGGCGAGCTTCGGCTTCACCGCGGCGATCGCTTTCTTTCTGGCAGCACTCGGCGCGTACCTGCTGGCGCGGGAGCTCGCGTGCGGCGAGATGGCGGCGCTCGTGGCCGCGGCAACATTCGCGCTCTCCGCTCCGATCGCCCTGCAGATCCTCTGGCCGCTCGGGTTCGGCTGGGCGCTGCTGCCGCTGGTCCTCGTGTCCGCCCGGCGTATCGTTACGTCGCCGTCAGTCCGTTCCACTCTCATTCTGACGACGGCACTGACGCTCGAGGCTCTGGCCGGCCACCCGGAGACGCTGCTCCATGTTGCCACGCTCGGAGCCGTATACGGCATCTTTGAGTTGCTGCGGCGCGGGCGCGCGCAACGCGGTCGCGCTGTTGCGTTCGCGACCTCGGCGGGCATCGCCGCTCTACTCCTGAGTGCCATCGCACTGCTGCCGTTTCTCGATGCCAGCCGCCAAACGGTCGAGCACCGTATCCGGACCGAATTCTTCGCCCACGCGCCCTTGCGTGTGGCCGCGGGCCTGCCGCGCGCGGCGTTGCTCTCGGACCTTCTGCCGTTTGCGCGCGCCTCGTTCGGCCGCTTCCTCATGGCGCGCGCGGAAGCGGGGAGTATCGCGCTGGCGTTGGCGCTCTTCGCGCTCTGGCACTCGCTCGGTCGACGTGGGACGGGCTCTTTACGTGGGACGGGCTCTTTACGTGGGACGGACTCTCCAGTCCGTCTGGCTCGCGCGGACGGACTAGAGAGTCCGTCCCACGTTTTGTTCGAGAGTCCGTCCTACGTCTTCTTCGCAACTGTCGGCTTCGTCTGCCTTCTGGCAAGCGCGAATGCATGGCCTGTCGCCCAGCTCCTACATCGCCTTCCGCTCTTCAATCTTGCGCTCAACGACCGCCTGGCGTCGGCTGTGCCGCTCTGCATCGCCATCCTGGCCGCATTCGGAATCGAGGCGCTTTCCGATCGCGCCGGCGCGGTCATCGTCGGGCTGCTGCTGCTGATCGCCGCCGGCGCCACGGGGATGAGGCACGGATCGATCGACGTGCCGCGTTTCGCCGCCGAGGTGGGGCCCCTCGCCGTGGCCGCCGTGGCCGCCCTCTTCCTCAGGAACCGCAACCTCGTCGTTCCCTCTCTTCTCGCGCTCATTCTTCTGCAACGGGCGATTTCCGATGGCGCGCTCATTCCCGCGAACGATGCCCGCATCGCCTTCCCGCCGCTCGCGCTCTTCCGGCCGTTGCAATCGATCCGCGAGCCATTCCGGATCGTCGGCCTCGGACCGGCGCTCTTTCCGAATACCGCCACCATGTATGGGCTGGAAGACGCCCGCGTCATGACGGCGATGACGCTGACCGCCTTCGACGACACCTTTCCCGCCTGGTGCCGCCACGGCGGCTTCGGTTTCAATCAGGTCGATGACCTCACGCGTCCGATGCTCTCCATGCTCAACGTCCGCTTCGCCGTCGTGCCGCAGGGCGATCCCATCCCGCCCGGGTGGGGCGGCGTCACCTCCGGCCACGATTCGCGGCTCATTGAAAACCAGCGCGTGCTGCCTCGCGCGTTCGTCCCCCGCAACGTCCGGTTGGGCGTGGCCAACGACGTCGAAGACATGAGCGCCGCCGCCGATTTCAGTGAGATGGCCTGGCTCGCTCTGCCCGGGGCCGCGCGCGACATGCCCAACGGCCCGGGAACGGTCGTCATCCATCCGGCCAGTCTCGATGTGACGATGGCGCGCGACGGATACGTCGTCGTCTCCGAGGCCGCCTGGAACGGATGGCGTGCGTACATCGACGATCGCCAGGTCACGATCGTTCGCGCCAACCACGCCTTCCTCGGCGTGCTCGTTCCGGCCGGACACCACACGATCCGCCTCGTCTATCTCCCGCAATCGTTCGTCATCGGCCGGATCATCACCTTCGCCACGCTGCTGATGATCGTGCTCGTGGTGGGTTACAAACGGCGATTCCGATCAACCAATCCACAAATCGACTGATCCACTCTCATAACCGCCGCTCCGTTCCCTCGTATACCTGCGCATGCTCGTCATTGAAAGCGTCAGTAAGAAGTTCCGCGGCGGCAACTACGGCGTCCGCGATGTCTCGCTCTCCATCGGCGGAGGCGTCATCGGGCTCCTCGGCCCGAACGGCGCGGGGAAGACGACCCTGATGCAGATGATCGCCACGATCACGCGGCCGACGGCCGGAACGATTCGGTTCCAGGGCACGGACCTGGCCCGCGAGCCCGACGCCATCCGCCGCAAGCTCGGCTATCTCCCGCAGGACTTCGGCGTTTACGACAACCTCAGCGCGGTCGAGTTCCTCAGCTACTTCGCCGCGTTGAAAGGCGTTCACAGCCGCGCCCGCGTCGGGGAGATGCTGGAGATGGTCAATCTGCACAACGTCGCCAAACGCCCGATCGGCGGGTTCTCCGGCGGTATGAAACAACGCCTCGGCATCGCGCAGGCGCTGATCAACGATCCCGACCTCGTCATCGTCGACGAGCCGACAGCCGGTCTCGATCCCGAGGAGCGCGTGCGCTTCCGCAACGTCCTTGCCGACGCCGGCATGGGCAAGCTGGTCATCCTCTCCACGCACATCGTCTCCGATGTCGAATCGGTGGCCACGCACATCGCCATCATGAGCGGAGGATCGATCGTCGCATGCGCCACGCCGGAAGCGCTGATGCGCGAGGCCGAGGGGAGCGTGTGGGAGCTGGTCGTCCCGTCGGAGAGGTTCGATGAGCTGCGGCGCACCGCACGCGTCTCCAGCGCCGTGCGCAAGTCCGACGGCGTTCACGTCCGCATCGTCAGCGCCGAAGAGCCCCGCGGCGGCGCCAGCGCCGCGGAGCCGACGCTCGAAGATGCCTTCCTCTACACGATGAGCCGGAAGGCGGCGGCGTGACCGGAGGAAGCGTTGGCCGGATCAGTGCCATCGTCCGCGCCGACTTTCTGATCCGATTCCGCCGTCTGTCGACGGTCATCGTCTTCCTGCTGCTCAGCGGCTTTGCCTATCTCTGGGTTCCCGATCCCAGGTCGGGTATGACGCTCATGCAGATCAATGGCGCGCGCGTTCTCTACAACTCCGCGGCCATCGGCATGGGGACGTCGATGCTGGCCACGATCTTTGTCGGGCTCTTCGGCTTCTACGTCATCTCGAACGCCGTCCGCCGCGACATCGACTCGCGCTGCGGCTACGTCATCGCATCGACCACGATGCGCACCAGCGAGTACATCTTCGGCAAGTTCCTCGGCAACGTCGTCTTCCTCACGACGTTCGTGGCCGGCTACATGCTGGCCTCGATGGC
>DATLWH010000884.1:0-3274 GCA_035576505.1 Thermoanaerobaculia bacterium
GCGCGGCGATTGCGCTGAGAGCCTCGGCGCGCCGCGCCGGATCGTCGAGAAGGCTTCCGCCCAACTTGATGACGTTCATCAGACCAGCGCCTCCGTCTCCGGAAAACCGCACATCCGGTTGAAGTTCTGCACCGCCTGCGAAGCAGCGCCCTTGAGGAGGTTGTTGATCACGCAGACGATCACCGCGCGCCGCCCGCCGTGCAGCAGTTGAAAGCCGATCTCCGCCCGCGGCGTGCTGACAACGGCCTTCAACTCCGGCAACTGCCCCGCCGGCAGCACGCGTACGAACGGAGCGTTCTCGTAGACGCGCGTGTAGGCGTCGGTGATCTGCTGCTCGGTCATCGGGTGTGTAAAGCCGATGTGCATCGTCGACAAGATTCCGCGATGCACCGGCAGCAGATGGGCGACGAAGACCACCGGCGCGCGATCGCCGAGGTGAAGCTGCTGGCGGATCTCCGGCTCGTGCCGGTGACTGCCGACGCCGTAGGCCTTGAAGTTGCCGAAAAGCTCGGCGAAGGAGAAGTTGACGTCGGCTTTTTTGCCGGCGCCGGAGACGCCGCTCTTGGAGTCGCAGATCACCGGCTGCTCGCGGTCGATGGCGAACGTCAGCGGCCGCAGAGCGAGAAGGATCGACGTCGGATAGCAGCCGGGATTGGCCACCAGCCGCGCGTTCTTCAGCTCGCCGTTACAGTACTCGGTCAGTCCGTAAACGGCCTCGCCGAGAAGATTCGGCCGCTCGTGATCGAAGCCGTACCACGTCGGATACATCGACGGCTCCTCGAGGCGGAAGGCACCGGAGAGGTCGATGACACGCATGCCGAGGTCGAGTAGTTGCGGCGCCAGACCGGCCGAGACCTCGTTCGGCGTGGCCAGAAAGACGATCTCCGGTTGCGCGGCGATGAGCGCGTCCATCGAGAACGGTTCGGCGATGAACTGCGGGAGAGTCGGCGTGACCGGGCCGCGAGCGGTGCTGCTCGATGAAAAGAGCGCCACCAGCTCCACCTCGGCGTGGCGCGCCAGGATGGCCGTCAGCTCCGCGCCGGAATAGCCGGTCGCGCCAACGATGGCGACGCGCTTCCGTGATTTCACGTTTGATTCGTTCATGGCAGTTGTCCCGGGAAAAACTCAGCGAACGTTGCGGTGACGGGTGCCGATGATTCGTCGGAGGCGCTCGACGAATGCCGAGGCCGCGGCCGGCGTGAGGAAGGCCACGAAGATGGTGTCGTCGCCGCCGATGGTGCCGAGGACACCGTTGATGGAAGCGCCGTCGATGGCGCTGGCCACCGGCTGCGCGCTGGCGGCGGGAGTACGGATCACGACCAGGTTGCCGGCGGTATCGGCGCCGGTGACGTATTCGGCCACGGCCTGCTCCAGCCGCGTCTCCACGACGTCGCGCGGCGCGAAGGCGACCACGGCACCGCCGGCAAAGGCGTCGCGGGTGATGTAGCCGTTCGGCGACTTGGCCACGCCGAGCTCGCGCAGGTCGCGCGAGAGCGTCGGCTGTGTCACACGGAAGCCGCGCTTTTTCAACAGCGCCAGCAGCACGTCCTGCGAATGAACGGACTGCTCGCGAACGATCCGAAGGATCTCCTCCTGCCTCCGCAGTACGTCGCCGTGTGCATGCTTATTCATCAGCGTGAATTTTTATGCATTCCTCGTTGGATGTCAACAGGGTGCTGTGAACGGTCATTCCGGGAACCGTGGTCTCGGGGTCTCGCGGTTACGGGATCTCGCGGCGTATCTGCCTTTACCCTGCCGCGAGACCGCGCAACCCCGAGACCCCGAGACCTTTTATGATTCCCCTATGCGCATAGCGTTTCTCGGCCTCATCCTTGTTTCCGCCTTCGCAACCGCTCAGGAGTCCCCGATCGGCTTCACCCCCGAGGCCATCGTCTGGAACGACGGCCCGCCCACCCTTCCTGCCGGCTCGAAGATGGCCGTGCTCGAGGGCAATCCTCGCGCGGAAGGGATGTTCACCATGCGCGTGCGCATTCCGGCCGGTTCGGCGATTCCGCCGCATTGGCATCCGCGCCAGGAGCGCGTGACCGTCCTCTCCGGCGCGGTCGACCTCGGCTTCGGGTCCGTTGCGAACAAAGACTCGGTCACCCGTTACCGGGCCGGCAGTTTTTACGTCAACCCGCCGCGGGTCATGCACTACCTCTTCTTCCCCGAGGCCACCGAGATGCAGATGACCGGCGTCGGGCCGTGGGAGCTGATCACCACCGATCCGAATGCACCACCGGCTGTCCCAACGGCAACGGTTACCATCCACGACATCACGCCGTCCGCGGGAACTGACCTGACGGCCGTGACGACGTTCAAAGCGCAGGTCGACTACGAGATCCACAACTTCCGTCCAGCGACCTACTACCTGCAGATCGTCTTCGAGACGACGAAGCCGAACCAGACATTCAGCCTCCCCAGCGCCGGCCCCAGGTTCCTAGACAGCGCCACCGGCACCGTTACCCTGACGCAGGATCTTCGCAACATCGTCGTGTATCCCGCCCTCAAGCACCCGATCCGGCTGCGCGTCTACATGGAGGAGCAACGGACCGAACGATCGAGTCATGTGGCCGGAATGAGCGACTGGATCGAGTTCAAGTGAATGGTTGCTGGGTTGCTGGGTTGCTCGGTTGCTGAATGGTTGGCAATGCGGAACTCAGCAACCCAGTAACCCAGTAACCCAGCAACCCCCTCCCGGCACTCCGTTTGCTGCACGTGCGGCAGGAGGCTCCCATGTCCCGGGTAGAACGGAAAGAAGAACGTCCCGCGAAACGCGAAGCGCAGGAAAGCCGTCGCCGTTGGGACGACGACCTCGACCGTAAGCCTTCCCAAGCGGAAGGCGACGAGTCGGAGATCGACGAGGCGCTGCGGAATCAGGATCGACGTTGAAGGTACGAACGCTCGGCAACTCTCTCTCCGTCTCCGCCATCGGCCTCGGCTGCATGGGGATGTCCGAGTTTTACGGCTCCCACGACGACGCGGCGTCGATCGACACGATCCACCGCGCTCTCGACCTCGGCTGCAACTTTCTCGACACGGCCGATATGTACGGCCCCTTCAGGAATGAAGAGCTGGTCGGCCGCGCCATCCGCGGCCGCCGCGACGAGGTGGTCCTGGCCACGAAGTTCGGCAATATGCGCGGCGATGACGGCGCGTTCCTCGGCATCAGCGGCAAGCCCGATTACGTGCGTCAGTGCTGCGACGCCTCGCTCCGCCGCCTCGGCGTCGACCACATCGATCTCTATTACCAGCACCGCGTCGACCGCACCAC
>DATLWH010000885.1:0-4480 GCA_035576505.1 Thermoanaerobaculia bacterium
CCAGCCGCGCGTGACATCCGTGCCGACGAACATCGTCTCGTCGCTGTTCGCGTAGCCGGCCATGTAGCCATCGATATCGCCGCGGTTCCAGGCGGCAGCCTGCGCATCGAGCACGGCGCGGATAGCAGCGAGATCCTTTGCCGACACCCGCGCCGCGGCCGTCGCTGCGAACAGCAGCAACGCGATGCCGACGATGGCGAGCCGCTTCATTGGCTGAGCGCGGCCACACGCTCAGCCAGATAGTGGCCGGTCGTCTTCATCGAGGCGAGCTCCAGAACCATCGCCGACGCCTGTGGGTCGGGCGCTCCGACGACAACGCGCCGCTGTTCGCGTACGTTGCCGGCGTTGTCGCTGATCGTGTACGAGCCGATCACGACCTCGCGCCGGAAGTGCCCGAGAATCGCCTTCGACGGCGGCTCAACGATCAGTCCATCATCCCAGGGGGTGGCAGAGAGGTAGGGAAGCCTGGTAGCGCTGACCGTGGGGCCCGGCGTGCTTCGGCCCAAGGCAATCGGCACGAGCCTCCCATCCGGACACTCAACGAAGCCGTAGGAATCGAACGAGACGGCCAGAGACAATGGCTGACGCACGGCTCCGTCCGCGCCACGGATCTCGGCTTCGGTGATGCGTTGCAACGCGGCCGTATCGACAAGGCCGCGCGCGCCGTTTGAGGCGTTCACGGTCACGCGTACCGGGGATCCCTGCGGCGCATGGGCACAAGCAACCGCGACGAGCAACAGACCGAGGAGTGACGAGCGTTTCATTTTCATTCTCCTTTGGTACTTCAGCTCGAACATCAGCGGCTCAGCGCTGCCACACGCGAGGCAAGATAGGCTGCCGTATCCGCCACGCGCGCGCTGTCATAGAGGGCCGGAAAGATGTGCTCGATCGCGTGTCTGGGCCTGTCGGCGGGCTGCCACTTCTCCTTCGACTCGAGAACGCGTCCATCCGCGTCCTTGATCGTGTACGAGACGCGCATCCAGGCGATCGGTCCCCGCGTCGGCCCCGAAATCAGGTTGCTCCCGGAGTAGTCGTAGGCTCCCACGATCGGCGTGGATCCATCGGCCCACGGGGTGGCACTGGTCGACGGAACGGCCATGCCCAAGGTGGTAACGCCCCAGTAGCTGCTATGGGACATGTCACTGCCCCCCGAATAGACAGAGCTGTTTCTGAAGGCCGCCTCTCCCCCGTAAACGACGTAGAGGGTCGCCACAACAGTGACCGGCCGCGCATTCGGAACCTGCTTCTCAATGTTCGTGAGCGTGGCGTTCCGAATGTCGTTGATCAATTGCTTCGTAGCGGTTTCCGACATGACCGTCACGTTTACGGGCTCCTTCGCCACCACCGGAGTGTTGGTGGCACAGGCGCCGAGAAGAAGAAAACTACCGAGGAATGTAATGCCGATCACGCTCTTCATGAGGTATATCTCCTGAAAGACCGCAGCGCATAGGGTATGCCAAGCGCGAGCGTACCGGCGATGAGCCAGAGCACAGTCCATGCTACGGGAGCGGACCTCATCCAGTTCCACATCGCCAGCGTGATCGACCAGAGGCCGTAGATGAGAACGAACGTCCTCCGATGATGACGGTCGTCATCGATTCCGGACGCAATGCTCCCGGCAAGGATCAGCGTCGGAACGAGGCCGAAGACGACGTTCAGGACGTGAATCACGTCCGGTACCGCACGTCGATCACTTTGCGCACGACGTCCTTGGCCACTCCCGGCAGGTTCTGCACGCGCGTCAGCACGTCGTTGAAGGTGTGCGACTCGCCGCCGTGCTTGAAACATTCCGCGCAACGCGGGAGGTCTGTGAAGTCGCGGCGCGCGAACGCGGCCTGCATCACCTCGAAACGAGGCGAGTCGAGGATCTCGCCGAGCGATTGCGTCTTCAGATCGCCGAGGACCTGATCCCCATGGGCGTCGTAGCAGCAGTGCGTGACCCGGCCGTCGGCGAAGATCACCACCCACGTGAAGAATGCCCCCTGCACGCAGCCGTAGAACTTCCCGTGCAGGTCGGTCTCCTCATTCACGTCGAGGGCCTCGCATGTCTTCTCGATGACGCGGGCGTTGCGGTAATGCTTCAGATCGAACAAGGCCCGGAAGTCGTCGACGGTCTCCTCGAGCGTGAGGCGCGAGCGCATCTTCTGGATCTCGATGCGGATCGGATGGCCTTTTGCCTGTTTCAGGAACGCGCCGGTGAGCACGACGAGCTTGTCGAAGTCGCCCCCCGTGCGAAGCTGCGGGTAGACCTCGGGATTGACGGAGTCGACGCAGATGCGGATCCGTTTCAGCGGCGAGGCCAGCAACTTCGCGCCGATCTCCTCGGTCAACACCAACCCATTCGTGGAGAGGCTGGCCTCGGGGAAGAGGCGGATAGCGTCGTCGATGCGGGCGTAGAGCAACGGCTCCCCCATCTCGTGCAGCCACTTCAGCTTCAGCCCCGCGCCGTGGATCTCACGCTCCGCCTTCTCCACCATCGGCCAGACCATGTCCTCATAGGGACGGCGCAGCACCGGCAGAGGGCACATGCCACATCGAAGATTGCACTTCGAGGTCAGCTCGAGGCCGACTTTGATGCGGCGAGGATTGAGTTTCATCTCCCGTCCACTAAGGCCGCGAACACAGCAGCGTATTCCGGCCACGAATACTTCCGCGCCGAGGCCGCGGCCGCCCGCTCCATCGCGGCGCGATCACGATTGGTGAAGAAGTCATCGATCCCGCGCGCCAGTGCCGTGGGGTCTTCCGGCGGAACGAGGACGCCGTTGCTTCCATCGATGATCTCCGGAAGCCCCCCCACCGTCGTGGCGATGACCGGCCGCGCAAAATGAAACGCGGCCAGCGCCACGCCGCTCTGCGCCTCGATGCGATACGGCGCCAGAACGACGTCGGCCGCGGCAAAGTACGTGGCAATCTCGGAGTCGGGGATGAAGCGGAAGTCGAAGCGGACCGACCGCCCCAGCTCCCCTGCCAGACGCTCGTACTCCTCGGCCCGCTCCCACCACGCTTCGCCGGCGACGACGAGCAGCACCTCGGTGTGGAGTTCCCGCCACGCCCGCAGCGCGATGTCGAGTCCTTTGAATGGACGGATGTGGCCGAAGAAGAGCGCGACGTTCACGGAATTGCCGATGTTCAACGTCGCGCGTGCCCCCGCCCGCGAAGGAATGGCGCCGCCGAGCTCGTGGACCGGCAGGAAGGTCTTGAGCACGCGCCGCCCGCCCGAGCGCTTCCACGCTTCGTCCGCTTCCGTCCTCGCGTGCGTGACGAGAGCGTTCGCGCGGCGCAAAACGCGATTGGTCAGCCACCGTTTCCACGCCGCTGGCTCCTTATCGCCAACGTTGTGGCATTGCAGGATGACCGGCGTGCGCCGCCGCATCATGGCCATCATCGTCAGGTATGCCGGGGCGAAAAGCCATACCCACCAGACGAAGATCACAGCGTCGTACTGTCGCAACCGCCAGCCGGCCCGCAGCCACGTCAGCGGGTTCATCACATCGACGATGAAGGCGGCCTCGGCTCGCGGAAGGGTCGGATCGACATCATCGCCGCCGGGATAGAAACGCCTGGGGAACTGCCGCGAGAAAGAGATGACGCCGACGTCGTGTGCCTTCCGCAACTCCTCGGCCAGCCGTGTGGTGCAGTAGGCGATTCCGGCGCGGAAAGGAAAAACGGGACCGACGATGGCGACCTTCACGGACGGCATGGTAACGTGCTGAAAACGTGTCGCGCGCAGAGAAGACGCTCGAACAGGTGCTGCGCGGCGCAGCAGACGCAAACATCAGGTTTGATGATCTGCGTCACCTGCTTTCGCATCTCGGGTTCGAGGAACGAACCCGAGGAAGTAGTAGTCATCACATCTTCAAACGCGCCGGCATTGAGGAGATGATCAATCTTCAGAAGGATGGCGCGCACGCAAAGCCGTACCAGGTGAAGCAGGTTCGGACGGTCATCTTGAAATACCATCTCGAAGGACCCTGACATGGATCATCGATACGAGGTCATCATCTTCTGGAGCGCCGAGGATCACGCCTTCATCGCTGACATACCCGAGCTTCCGGGTTGCATGGCGCACGGCCCCACGCACGAAGATGCGTTGCGCAATGCGAATGAAGCGATCTCGCTATGGATCGATACAGCCGAAGAGGATGGCCGTAGCGTTCCCCAGCCTAAAGGCCGTCGGCTGGTCTACGCCTGAAGCAGTTCGCGCAGCTCACTCCAACCGATCGTCTGCACTCGACCGGCCCTGTATTCGGCCATTCGCCGCTCTACCTCGACCGCCCAGGCCTCTTCGGCACCCGCGTCAGCGGGACCTGATGCGAGGCCGGAAGGGAAAGACGGGACCGACGATGGCGATGTGCGACGCGGGGGTCGGGGGTCGGAGCTAACGGGCGCGTGTAAGCGTCTGTGTCTCCGACTCCCGACACCCGACTCCCGACGCCCGAGACGCTCATGCCGCGGACAGGAAGTTCACCACCGTCGAGGC